>JAQUZA010000097.1 GCA_028691595.1 Candidatus Rifleibacteriota bacterium | reverse complement strand
AGCCCGGTCATAAATGCGAAGATTAACGTATATCTCGCCAAGTTCCAGATAGGCAAAGGTTTCGTTCGGGTCCAGTTCCAGTATTTTCCAGTAGTTGTCGAGGGCAGGCTGAACTTTTCCGGAATCATAATTTTTGCGTGCTGACTTCAGCATGCTTTCGATTTTCCGGTTCTGCTTTCTTTCGGTTACACTGCCCGAAAGAACTCTGGCATCAAGGTCCAGGGCCGGAACATGAATGAAAGCGGCAACTGCAGCTGCCAGCAAGGTCTTTTTAAGGTTTGAACCAGTATGGTTTCTGCAGGGCATGGCGGTTCTCCTCTTGCTCATAATAGCTATATTCTAAATGAAAGAAGATCAAGAGTCCATTAAAGCAATCTTTGCAGAATTGAAATGGCGACAGAATCTGGGTTTCTGCAATTAAAAACAGCCCGGCCATTATGGCCGGGCTGTGCTGACTGAGCAGTTGAAGTGCCTGGAGGCTGTTACTTCTTTTTTTTGCCGGCAACTGTTGCTTTCTTTGCGGTAGCTTTAGCTGGCTTTTCAGCTTTTACAGCCGGCTTTGCCGGTTTGGCAGCCTTGCTGACACCGGCTTTGGCCTTGGGCTCTTTGGCTGCGGCTTTGGCTGGCTTTACCAGTTCTTTCATGGCTGTAAGAACTTTTTCGGCCGTAAATGGAGGTCGGGTAATGCGAACGCCAACAGCATTTTTGATGGCGTTGCCAATGGCAGGCAGAGCACCGTTAATGCTGATTTCGCTGACGCTCTTGGCACCATAGGGGCCGGTTTTTTCGTAAGTGGGCACCAGGAATGTCTCGAGTTCGGGCATATCTTTAGTGCTCCAGATCTTGTAGTTGCCGAAATTCGGGTTCAGCATTCGGCCGTTTTCGTCGAAGATGTATTCTTCGGTGAGGGCGAAGCTGATACCATTCATGCAGGCACCCTGAGTCTGGCCATCGGCAAGTTGTGGGTTGATTGCTGTGCCGCAGTCAACGCCGGCAACATATTTAAGCAGTTTAACTTCGCCGGTTTCAGTGTCGACTTCGACTTCGGCAAAGTGGGCTGAGAATGGCGGTGGTGAGGCATGACTGATGTGGCTGCCTATTGCGCCGATCTGGAACTGCTTGTGTTCATACATGGCATAATTGCAGACCTGACCGAAGGTAACCTTGTTTTTGCGACCCTTGCCGTAGCAGACACCGTTTTCAATGGTAACATTCTTCATGTCTTCACCCATCATGCTGGCGGCAACTGCTTCAATCTGCTCTCTTACTTTTTTGGCACAGTTAATGACCGCGCCACCAGTGAGATAAGTGGTTGAAGAAGCGTAAGCACCAACATCAAACGGTGTCATGTCTGTGTCAGAGCTGTAAACAATCATTTCTTCAAGTTTGCAGCCGATCGTTTCGGCGGCAATCTGTGCTAGAACTGTGTCTGAGCCGGTTCCGAGGTCAGTTGCGCCCAGCAGCATGTTGAATGAGCCGTCTTCGTTCATTTTGATAAAAACTGCGCCCATGTCGATTTCAGGTATCGAACTGCCCTGCATCAGGCAGCACATGCCCAGACCACGACGTTTGCTACCGGTGCCAGGCTTGCCATATTTTTTGGCCCAGTCGATGCGCTTCATGCCTTCAGTGATGCATTTGCTGAGCCCACATGACCCGATGGCCATATCGACGCCTTCACGGCCTTCGCCGAGTGCTTTGAAGATCGGTGAAGATTCGCCTTCTTTGATATGGTTCAACTGTCTGAATTTGATCGGGTCCATGCCGATGGCTTCGGCCATTTCATCCATCTGGCATTCCATGGCAAAGGCAGCCTGAGTGGCACCATAGCCGCGGTAAGCACCGCCAACCGGCAGGTTGGTGTAAACTGTGTCACCGATGAATTCAATATTTTCGGCTCTGTAAAGAGGAAGAACCTTTGAGCCGCAATTGCTGAGAACTGTCAGGGCATGAGAGCCATAAGCACCGGTATTACTGATGATGCGCATCGAGATGGCGGTAATGGCGCCGTTCTTTTTGACACCGCTCTGAATGGTAATTACCATCGGGTGTCGTGTGCGGGCCGCCATGAATTCTTCTGCGCGGGTAAGAGCCCAGATACATGGCCGCCGGGTTTTAAGGGTTACCAGACCGCAGACATCTTCTAGCAGAACTTCCTGCTTGGTGCCGAAGCCGCCGCCGATTCTGGGCTTGATAACTCTGATTTTTTTGACCGGTATTCCAAGGGTCTGGGCCGTGATGCGCCGTGCATGGAAAGGAACCTGAGTGGAGGTGCGCAGCACCAGTCTATCGTTTTCGTCGAGGTAAGCCATGCAGATATGGGGTTCAATCGGGCAGTGCTGGGCGTAGTGTGGGTAATAGGTTTTTTCCAGCACGTAGTCAGCCTGTTTGAAGCCTTTTTTTACATCGCCCACTGCAGTTTCAACGTGAGAGCAGTGGTTGTGTTTTGGGTCATAAAATATGGGGATCGGCACCCGGCAGTCTTTTTCGTCATGAATGACCGGAGCATCTTTGTCTCTGGCTCTTTCGGGGTCAAAAACAGCTTTGAGAACCTGATATTGAACCTTGATTTTTGTGCAGGCTTCAGCAGCAGCTTCAGGAGTTTCAGCTGCGACCACGGCAACGCGGTCGCCGACGAAACGTACTTTGCTGTCGAGCAGACAGGTATCGTATGGAGAAGGTTCCGGGAAACCCTGGCCGGCTGTGGTTCTGACGACCCTGGGAACATCTTTGTAAGTAAATACAGCAACTACTCCGGGAATCTTTTCAGCTTCTTTGACATCGATGCTCTTGATGACTGCGTGAGCGTGCGGGCTGCCAAGAACCTTGATATGGAGAAGGCCCTGCATATCGAGGTCAGCAACATATTTCTGCTGAGCGCAAACGAGACCCATCGAGTCAACTTTTGTCAGGCTGTGATTGACCTGATTGAACTTATCGGGTCGTTCAAAAACTAGTGGAGATTCGGGAATAGGTGATATTGAAGGAGCAGCGGCAACTTTGGCTGCCGGAGCGGCTTTTTTGCTGGTTTCTTTTTTAAGAGTTTTTGCCATTATTTTTTACCTCGGGTGCTCTTCCTGGTTTTTTTGGAGGCTTCTGCAGCCTGCAGAACTGCGTCAATTCGCTTAACATAACCGGTGCAGCGGCACAGGTTGCCGTCGAGTGCGTCTTTTACGTCTTCTGCAGTTGGGTTTGGATTGCTGTCGAGCAGTGCTTTTGCTGCGATCAGCGACCCGGGGTTGCAATAACCACACTGAGTTGAGCCTGAATCAACGAAAGCCTGTTGAAGAACATGTGGCTTTTCGGGGTTCCCAAGGCCTTCAACGGTGAGGATTTCTACGCCTTCAGCTGCACCTGCGAGGGTGATGCATGAATTTCGCGGTCTGCCGTTGATCATTACTGCACAGGCACCACAACTGCCTTCGCCGCAGCCGAATTTTACGCCTTTAAAGCCGGCCTGACGCAGAACGTCGATCAGCATGGCATTTGGTTTTATCTCGAGGCAATACTCTTTGCCATTAATTCTGGTATTAAGTTTCACTGGTTGATCTCCTTACTTGCCGGCCTTTTCGTGAGCCTCTGTGAGAGCTCTGCGAACCATGACTTCAAAAACTTCCTTGCGATACTCGCGGCTGGCTCTGAAATCTTTGCGGATGGTGATTGAATCAGCTGCCTTTTTGGCTGCAGCTGCAATGAGCTCTGCAGTTGGCTTCTGCCCTTCGAGGAGTTTTTCGGCCTCGATGCAGCGAACTGGCCCGGCAGTAATTGCGTTTACAGCAATGCGAGCCTGATCGACCTTTCCGCTTCTTGTGGTAAGGCGGGTGGCAATGGTAATCATCGAATAGTCATTTGCTGTTTTGGCAAGCTTGGCAAAAGCTGTGCCGGTGCCCTTTCCATACATGGGAATGGCGATTTCAGCTATGATTTCAGCTGCGGACAGAAATTGTGATGCCTTTTTGTCGATAATAGTCTGAACTGGCACAGTGCGTTTGGGCTTGCCTTTGCGGCAGACAACCTCAGCGTCGAGAGCCATATAGACCACTGGAAGATCTGACCATGGAAACATGGCTGCAAGATTTCCACCGGCAGTAATAGAGTTGCGCAGAAGCGTCGAGCCGATTTTGCCGGCTGCTGCTTTAAGCAGATTTCCAGAGGGGCCGGTTAAAGCCGGAGTTTTGTAAATATCCTGAACCGGGGTGCCTGCACCAATTCGGTAAAAAACTGAATCCTTACTGATGTAGCTCAATTCCTTAACATTGGAGATATCAACCAGCGCTTCGATGCTGTTGTCCTGTCGCAGAACTTCTGATGTGCCGCCGGCGATAATGGCAGTTTTAAGTTCGCCATTGCCAAGATTCAGACAGGCTTCTTCAATGGTTTTCGGGTGATAGAACCGGGTGAGCTTTTTGAGCATCTCGCCCTCCTTTTCCTTGTGAAAACAGTATAATCATAACTCGGTTTAGTATTATACTTGCCCGTCAGCAAATTTGCCAGTATTGCAAACTGCATAAAATTGAAGATTTTTTAAGTTAAATGGCTGACAAGGCAGTTTTGTAGTTGTTCTTCACTTGATCAAAACCACAAAAAAAATGCTGCCGGTGAACACCTGCCTGCATTTCGTTGTTGAGTAATTGCATTGTTTTAGTTGAAGAGTGCTCAAATACTGTCAGACTTTGACATTTTAATTGAATTTCGGTGATAATAAAGCTGTTAAACAATTGAATCCCGGAGTAGAAAAATGAACAAAAGCAGATATGCAATAATCATATTTCTTATGATGCTTGCTTGTAACTCACCGGCATCGGCAAAAAATGTTCTGGCACAGATTTTAGGCGCTTACCAGACCTACCAGGAAGTCAACATGACTCTCTGGCTGGTGGGTGACGTTGGGGCCGAAAAAAGGTTTGGCAAAGAGTTGCAGTTTTGGATGGGCCTGACCCAGAAACCAGAAAAAGACCCCAAGATCAACGCCTACGTTAAAGGCATTTTCGACCGCCTGCTGCCGCATTTCAAAGATCGTGGCATGAAGTATGACATTCGCGTTATTCGCGAGAGTAGTGCCAATGCCTTTGTCATCCCGGGCGGGCATGTTTATGTGCATTCAGGTCTACTTGATATGGTCGATTCAGACGACGAACTGGCTGCCGTAATCAGCCACGAACTCGGGCATGCCGAACGTCGCCATTCATTAGCTAATTTCAGGGCCTCAACGGTTGCCATGGCCATTCTTGATAAGGCAGTAAAAAACAAAAGAGATCGTGAGACCTGGGGTGCTTTGCTTGGCTATCTGACTCTGATGAAGTTCTCAAGAAAACAGGAAGACGAAGCCGATGATATCGGCCAGATGCGTCTCGCCCGCGCCGGCTTCAACCCTGCAGCTCAGGTCACCCTCTGGGAAAAATTCCTGAAAAAACATGGTGACACAAAGGGTCTGCAGCAGTATCTCAGCTCTCATCCGCCTTCCAGTGAACGTGTTCAGAATGCCCGTAATAATCTCGCCAAGATGAATGTCGCCGAACAACGCGTATTCGCCAATACCAGGCAGATCATGACGATAGAACGCACCAATCTGATCAATAATAACAGTTTTGAGGCGGCCTCGACCACCACCGGTCTTATTCAAGGTTGGGAAATAACTGAAGGCAACGCCGGTGTGTCAGACCGTGCTGCTTCTTCGGGCCGTCGCGCCCTGCAGATGTGGCCTGCGCAAAGACAAGTGGCTACCAGAGTATTGTCTGATTTTATAGCTGTTAACGAAGCCTCAGATTTTGCATTTTCTATCTGGGCCCGTTCCGAAAACGGTCAGCAGAATGCTGCCGTTGGTGTTGAACTTTATGATGCCAACCGCCGTCTGCGTAACCGTATCTGGGCTATCAGGCCCTCAGCATTGCTTGGTGCCGGATGGCAAAAGATTGAAGCCCGGCTGGTTAATACAAAGGAAAAACGTTTATTTGCCGCTAATAATGCTTTTATGCGTATTGTTCTGCAGACCGGCCCATTCTCTGAGGGCAGCGTGTTATTTGACGATCTGAGTCTGCGACCATTTTTGACCCCGGAGCCAGCGAATCTGCTTGCAGGTGGCGACTTTGAACGAGCTGACCCTGATGGCAAACCCGAGGGAATTAACGGCCCGAATAATCTTCTCAGTATTGATTACGAAAAATTCAATACCGGTTATGCTTCGTTGCGGCTTAAAGCAACAGCCTCGGGTGAATCTGGTTTTGCGTTTGCTCCGCTTGCTTCTCAAAATCTCAAAGCCGGCCAGCAGATTGCTTGTTCGTTTTTCTTTCAGGCTGATCGCCAGCAGAAAGGAATGGTGGTAGTCGAGATGCTCGATGCCAACCAAAAAACCCTGGCCCGCAGACTGGCGCAATATGAATTTGAAGCTGTTGCTGACCGCTGGCAGGCTACTTCTTTTTCGTGGAAATTCGATATTCAGAAGGAAGAAGAAGCTCTGGTTAAGGCAATTCAGGTCAGAGTTGCAGCAAATATGGCTGTTGGTGCATCTCTATGGCTTGATACCATGGTCATGCGTTAATGAATTGAACGCGCGGGCCTGCCTGTTTATGCTTATCAGATGTTTGGGGCAGGCATCGCGACATTCAAGGCAGCGCAGGCATTCGGCATTGTCAATTTCACGCGGCACATCAAGGCTGACCGGGCATTTTCGCGAACAGGCACCGCATTCAATACAACCAGCCTTGTCAAACGATACTTTGTAGACGCTCACCCGGTTAAAAGGACCGTAAAACGCACCAAGCGGGCAACCCCAGCGGCAGAACGGCCTTTTAAAAAACACCGATGCAACTAATAACAGCGCCAGAAGTGACATTTTCCAGGTGAAAAGCCAGCCAAGCTGGCTGCGAAGCGCAGGTTGCAGCCACGCCAGGGGTATGCCACCCTCGAGGGTGCCTGCCGGGCAGAGATATTTGCAGAAAGAAGGCTCACCCCCGTCAAATTCATCAAGCCAGAAGGCGGGCAGAATGAAAACAAAGACCAGCAGAATCAGATATTTCAGGTATTTGAGAATCTGAGGGCCAACAAATTTACGCGAGGGAATCCGGTGCAGTAATTCCTGGAACCAGCCAAAAGGGCATACCCAGCCGCAGGCAGCCCTGCCGACCAGGCCCCCGACCAATGCCAGAAAACCGATTACCAGCAGGGGAAATGAGGTCGATATGGCGGTGAGACGTGCTCCGATGGTATGCAGTGCCGTAAGGTCGAGACCACCGGCTCCGGCAACCGTTACCTGCATCGCGCCGATCGGGCAAGAAAAAAGGGCTGCCGGGCAGCTGTAACAATTGAGGGTCGGAACACAGGCGTGCTTTAAGACACCGGTATAAAGGCTGCCGGTTTTAAGCCCGGCAAGATAGGCATTGCTGCCGATCGTGGCAGCTGCCTGTGTCCAGAATCTGATTTTTAACCCAGGCCTATGCATTGAGTGCACACCATGACTGCTTTCTGAAAATAACTGCGATGCTCACCGTTTCTGAAGCCAATTATGATCATGGCCAGGGCGACCAGCAGCACGAAGATAGTTGTTTTTGAAGTCTGGCCGCTCTTTTGGGCTATCTGGTCGTTCATTTAACCTTTACCATTTCAATGAGTTTTCGACCAACATCGGTTATATCCTGGATACCTGCAAAAGCTTCGGCCCCCGGGCCATATGCAAAAACAGGCACCATCAACGCAGTATGGTTGTCAGTTGAAAAGGTCGGTTTGACGATGCGGTTATTTTCGATGGTTTTCATCGGAAAAGTTATGCCGCCGGTTTCGTGATCGGCAGTGACGACAACCAGAGTGTTGCCATCTGCCTGGGCATAATCAAGACTGGTTTTGACTGCTGTGTCAAAGTCTGTCACTTCTGAAATGACGCGGGGCATGTCATTGGCATGGGCTGCAAGATCGATCTGTGAACCCTCTACCATGAGCACAAAGCCGTCAGGGTCGTGTTTCAGACAATTGATTGCCTTTTCTGTAAGTTCACCCAGGGTATAGTCACGTTTTGCCGCTTCTGGAAGGTGCCCGGGAGATAGAATGACTGCCATTTGCGGCAAATCTTTTATTTTGCGCAGCGTGGCGATGTTAAGAATCACCGGCATTTTTTTTCGCAGCAGGTTGAGAACATGCTTTTCGTCTTTTC
This sequence comes from Candidatus Rifleibacteriota bacterium, assembly GCA_028691595.1. Classification (GTDB taxonomy): domain Bacteria; phylum Muiribacteriota; class Ozemobacteria; order Ozemobacterales; family Ozemobacteraceae; genus Rifleibacterium. The sequence continues at coordinate 1,582 of JAQUZA010000097.1, read as the reverse complement.
GGCGGCTACCGGCTACGGACTTGGGGTAATAGTTGCTCAGGCCGCCGCCAATCATGATATCAAGACCGGAGTCAACCTGTTGTTCGGTAATGATATCGTAATGATATCTGGCCTTGTGGTGAGCACTGAAAGCCGCCGGGGTCGCGTGCGGCAGGATGCTGGTTACGGCAATTCCGGTTGTTTTGCCGGCTTCGCGCGCATATTCCATAAGATTTTTGAAAGGCTTGCCTTCAGGGCTCTGGCCGACAACATCATTATTGGTCTTATAACCAGTGGCCAGAGCGGTGCCGGCTGCTGCCGAGTCAGTAACCGGGTCGTTGGCAGAACTGGTCATATGCATGCCCATTATTTTAAAGCGTTCAAGATTTAGAGGCCCTTTTTCAATGCGGGTGGCTGTAATATGAGCCGGTCCCATGCCATCACCAATGAGAAAGATAACATTTTTTGGCCTGGAGTCACCCTGGGCAAAAATAGATGTCGATATTAGAAGTATAAAAACAAGGCAGAGGCGGCTGATGCGACGATATTTTGCGGTCATGTCTGCTTCCTTTCGCTTTTTCTTTAACGAAAATCTAACCCAAATGTTCGAGCATGGCAAGCAGCAAATACTAATAATTAATCAGACTGCTGCCGATAGAATAGAAGTCGCTGTAACAGTCAGCGGTAAAATCTTTCAGACGGAGGGTTAAAAATGGGTGTGCTTGTCCCGTTGTTCAAAACCCGTGAACCAGAAGGCGATCTGCAGCTTAATAACGAAGATAGACTGCGGCTTAAACTCATACAAAACTCTATTGAAGCGCTTAAACGCGAAGAAAAGGTTGTTGAGGCTGAAATTTCAGAAAAATGCCGTGAAGAAATCGATCGCCTCAACGCTATTGACCGAAAATTGCGCGAGCTCGAAAGTGAACTCGAAGAACTTTGCCGGACCAATCGCCGCGGCCCGTGGCCTGGTCTAGTAGACAGGAGCAAGTGAGATGCTTAAGCATTCAATGTTCTCGAACTTTTATCTTGGAAAAAAGATTAACTCAGAAGCTTCCTGTATGCAGACAAAGTGCCATGGCTCGCTGGCATTGTCACCCCAGGACCACAATGAAAAACGGGTGATATTCAGCCGTGGTGCTTCACGCACCTGGTGGGAAAGCGCCTGGCAGGCTCGACGCTAATCGCCTGTCCCATAGTGGTCTGATCTGAAGCATTTTTTGCAGACCTCTGCAAAAAAAACTTGAATCTTTGATTCCCTTTCAGCGGCTGTTGTACATCAACAGCCGCTGTGTTATATTACAGGCTCCGATACAATCGTTAACTACTTGACGAGGGGCCTGTAACAGATTTGCACCTTGGAATCGATGCCTCAAATATTATCAGCGGCGGTGGTCTGACTCACCTGGCCGAGCTGTTGAAGGTCGCAGACCCATTCAAACACGGTTTTACAAAAGTTACCCTCTGGTCAAATTTGCGAACACTTGAACAGATAGTCGATCGCCCGTGGTTGAATAAAATCGCTGAACCCTTGCTCGAAAAGGCGTTTCCATTACGTTTTTTCTGGCAGAAGCACAGGCTCGATAAATCTCTCAAACACGAA
>JAQUZA010000096.1 GCA_028691595.1 Candidatus Rifleibacteriota bacterium | reverse complement strand
AGATTTGTTGAGGGTGCGGGAAGCGGCATTGGCAAGAATGGCGATCTTGTCAGGTTTCATGGAATGCCCGTGCTTCGAGGCCATTTTGGCCGGTAACCAGTTTAAAAAAGTTACCACTGCAGGCGTGAGAGAAAACTATCAGGGTGTCAGGGCGCTGGCCCCTTTTTATTAGAAGTTTTCTCGCCTGAAGGGTGTCGCCTGGAAAAAGGTCAAAGGCTTCACGCCGCTCAGGTGAAAGATGAAAGGGGGTGGGGCAGATATCACCGGGAAAAACAACCCTGAAGCTGCTGTCGTGAATTCTGATGATCTGGTGAGCAGCTGTGTGCCCGCCACTCACTTCAAGAAAAATGCCCTCGGCGATTTCAACGTCATCGTTTATCAGTTTCAGGCGGTTGTTTTCGTGCAGAGGCAGAAAATCATGAATGCAGTAGCTGCTGCGTGAGATCTCATCAGGGTTGACAGCGGCCTTCCACTCGTTTTTCTGGATATAATAAAAAGCGTTTTTGAAGACGGGTTTTATTGAATCGCCCGCCACTTCAGTTGCACCACCGCAATGATCATAATGCAGATGCGAGAGAACGACGTGAGTGATGTCATCGGGTGCTACACCCAGAGCGGCGAGTCGTTCGCGCATTTGCGAGCTGTCGCTCAAGCCCATAAGTTCACGTTTTCTCGGTCTGATTTTGTCGCCCATGCCTGTATCGACAAGCATGTTCAGGCCAGGCCCACGCACCAGCAGCTGATTGAGACCGAATCTGACCCGGTTGTTCGCATCGGGTGGCGCGAAGGTTTGCCATTCGCTGCGGGGAATACCAGCAAAGGCGATACCACCGTCGACAAGCATCTGGCCTTCGTGAAGAATGTCAACCTGATATTTACCGGTAATCAATTAACGCCCCCATGAATAATTGCGTGGTCACTTAACCCTGAAAGGATAATGCGCTCAGGTGAGTTTCGCAAGAGTTATTCGTTGCCGCCCGTTGAATAGACGCTTTCACCCGTTTCTTCAAACCTGAACGTGACATTGAGTGGCCCTATGGCATAAGTATCTTCAGGAACCACCGCGACCAGAATGATTTTTCGATTGAGTTCCCTGATGCGATTCACCATGTCAAAAAACGAAATCATCGAGTCCGAAGAGATGTCGCCAAATCTTCCGGTCAGGGGGTTGGCTATCATGCCCAGTTTGACAACTTCGTGATTCATTTCATCCATGAATTCCTTGAGAGCCCGGGCAATCTGGCCGCGATCATTGCTGCCATCGATTTCAATCGAGGCGATTTCCTGATTACGGTTGAAAATGAGATTGTTGGGCAATACCAGAAATCTGACGTTGCCAAGTTCTTCGCCGGTGTTGATGTTTTCGGCGGCAACCGCTCCTACCACCAGATCCTGGCTAGAACTGGCTATATGTGCGGCCATAAGATTCAGCTGTTCTTTATTCTCAGTAAAGAATTCAATTTCGTCTTTAACCTTGACCCCGCGCCGTCTCACTTTGTCTGTCAGGTTGATGATCAGGGTTGTCAGTTCTTTCATCACTTCTTCGGGGCGACGACCGGTGCTGATTACGCAGACCGAAAGGGGCTCATCTTTTCTGAAGACGACGCTCTCTGTCTCTTTGATGCGCACCTGCGATGTGAGGCGCTTAACATCTTCAGCCAGATCTTTCTTTTCTTGCTCAAGGCGGTTGCGTGTCTGTTCGAGACCGCGTGTTTCGGCCTGAAGCTTGTCGATATCCTGGCGCAGCGTATCCATGGAAAATAAGGCCGTGCGAACATCTTCAGAAAGAATGGTCGCCACGCCAAGTGTTAGAAGGGTGATCAGAATGCCGGTTGAGATAGCGACCACCAGGGCGGTTATGCGTGGCCGCAGCCCGAAAACCGTCAGACGCTTTTTGCCGACCCAGGTGCCGAGAGCATCGCCCATGTAGGCTATAACTCCGCTGATGACCATTAGAACAAAAATGTAGATCATTGGCTGTATTTCTCGATCTGGTCGAGCTGAAAGCGGTCGCCAAGGTAAAACTTGCGGGCAGTTTCATCCTGAGCCACATGCTGGGCCGAACCTGAAACGAGAATTTTGCCGAGGCTCAGTATATAGGCGCGATCGACGATGGCCAGTGTTTCTCTGACGTTGTGATCGGTAATCAGCAAGCCGAGCCCCTTTTTCTGCAGCTCGAGAACAATGCTTTGAATATCCTGGACAGCGATCGGGTCAACGCCGGCAAAAGGCTCGTCAAGCAGAATGAAACTTGGCTCAGCGGCCAGGGCGCGGGCAATTTCAACGCGACGCCTTTCCCCGCCAGAAAGTGAATAGCCGAGACTGTCAGAAATGCGGCCGATGTCAAGATCGGTTAGAAGCTTGTCGAGGCGCTGTTTGCGTTCACGGTCAGAGATGTTGATGCCCTCGAGAATCAGCCAGATGTTCTCTCTAACGGTGAGCTTTCTGAAGACACTGGCCTCCTGGGGGAGGTAACCAATGCCCATTCTGGCCCGCTGATACATGGCTTTGTGGGTAATTTCGTGATGATTGTAGGTTACCACGCCGCTGTCAGGCTTGACGAGGCCGACCACCATGTAGAAGGTCGTCGTTTTGCCGGCACCATTGGGGCCAAGCAGCCCGACAATCTCGCCTTTGCGGATGTTCAGAGAGACGTTGTCAACGACTTTGCGTCCCTTGTAGGTTTTGCATACCGACTGAACTATGATTTCGTCGACTGGTGCACCGTTTTCGGGTGCCACGCCAATCGGAATTACTGCGGGGGTATCATTCATGCTTTTTTCCTGGTTCTGGTCATTCATCTTCATCATCGGCGCTGGCTTCGATTACACCATCATCGTCAGCGTTACCAATCCTGGTATAATTACCTTCAGGCAGGTTCTCTGGTGGCCCTGAGCTGTTGTCGTCGGCAATTATCGCCGGGGTTTCTCTTGAATCATCCATGATGCTATCAGAGTCGTCGCTATCTTTCTGATCTTTTTTCTTTTTTTTCTTCTTTTTATCTTTTTCTTTGTCTTTTTTATCAGATTTGGGGCCACTGCTGCCGGGGTAAACGGTGGCGTGCACGTTGCCAACTGCGATGGTGCGTTCCTCGTTCGGGTAGTAGATGATTTTGTTGGCATAGAGTTCGGAAACCTGCTCAGCGTTTGTTCCTGCTTCTTTGCTGGTTTGAAAGGCGTGTGCATGGCCGACGATGATCATGCGGTTCTCTTTATTGAGATAAATTGCCTTGTCACCCGTGGCTCTGAGGGTTTCGGTAACGATTTCAACATTATTGCGGGCTATCGCTTTATCTTCTTCCGAAAAAAGTTCGAGCACTTCACAGATAATGTCAGATACCGGCTCTTTTTCATTTTCGGCTGCTTCTTCTTCGGTTTCGCCATCGCGGTATGGAACCTCGATAACCCTGACGTTACCCTTGGCAATGAAGCGCTTTTCGCTCTGAAAAGCTTCAACTTCGTTACAGGTGAGAATGACCCTGGTTTTTTTGCTTTTTTCTTCGCTGTCTTTGTTCTGGTTTTCGCGCTCGACAATTCTGACGAGCTTTGGGTTACCCCTTGCAAGAATGCGATCTTCTTTGACGTAGGCTTCAAGATAGTCAGAGGTCAGTACCGAACCGGGCTGTTCAACCTTAACATTGTCGATGGCCTTGACAATTTCGAGGTCGCGGTCATAAATGCCGCGGTCGGCAGTCATTACCGAATCTTTCTGCTCGGCTTTCAGGCCGCCACGGGCAACATAGATGTTTTTGTGAAAGGTCATCAACTTGCTGGTAATGACCATGTCACCGGCTGTGACCGTGGTTAATGCTGAAGCAGTGCTACCTACGAGACAGAACAGAGCTGCAATGACAAGGTTTCGCACGACATTTTTATTCATTGTTCTATATTTCCGTTCAGATTTTTTGATTCTGAGGCCATTGCCCCGACCGGCGCTGCGGCGGTGGCATTGAGGTTTTGCAGCGGCAAAAGCAGGTTCTCAAGAGGGGGGGCAACCGGAACGCCTGCAATATTATCACCCGGCGTTGCTACTGTGGCAGAAGCATTGTGATCCCAGATTCTGATGACAACCTGCTGATTGATCGTTGCTTCTTTCGTCTGGGTATTATAGCTCATACCCAGACCTGTTATCACCGTATCATCTTTCCAGATGGTGACTGGTTGCTGACTGTGAAGCTCTTTTCTGTTGAGATAGTAGCGCATTTCTTCGGTTCTGATCCGCTCGCGTTCAGAATTCCAGCCCCTGACATCACCCCAGAACTTGGCTTCAAAGGGGTTCTTAAGACCCTTCTGTGACAGAAGTCTGCCGGTCCAGGTTGCGACATCTTTCTTATAAAATTTTGTTCTGACGTTGGTGGCGTAGATGTTGCTCTGGTTGTCATCCATTTCGCAGATATCGGCAAAAAGTCTGGCGTGCTCGAAACCGCCTTCGACCTGGCTGAAATTAACATCGCGCAGGATCATCTTGTGTTTGACGTAGGCACCCTTGACACCTTCTTCGATTTTTTCATCCCACATGATTATACCGATAAAGGTTGCCAGCAGGATTCCCCAGAACCAGAAGCTCATAAGAATGTTTTTCATGGTGTTCAGGAGGTCCTTCCGAGGGAGGCGAATTCATAACGCGGGTGAAACCAGCACCAGTGATCAGGTCGCCTTCTGAAAGCCTGCTCATAGCGGCGCACATATTTTTGCACCCGCTGCCGCATTGTTTCTCCCTTTTCCCAGGTTATGGGTTTTTCAAAACGCAGCAGCAAACTGCCGTCAGCCTGGCGCTCAGTGAATGATGGAATCAAAGGCGCGCCACTGCGCACCGAAAGAATTACCGGTGAGCTGTAGAACGAGGCATTGCGCCCGAAAAATTCAACCTGATAGCCCCATTCGCGAGCATTGAGGTCAGAAAGCATTCCGACCGTTTTGCCCTGAGCGAGCAGTTTGAGAGATTCAGAGATGCTTTTTTCCATGATGACCTTGACGCCACGCCGTTCACGAAAGCCATTCATGAATTCGGTCATCTGATTGACCGCCTGGGGTCTGGCAAGCACATGCAGGGGCAGACCCATTTTTCTCAGCTCGTAGCCCATGACTTCCCAGTTGCCAAAGTGAGCTGACAGAATGATCATACCTTTGCCTTTTTTTTGTGCTTCTTCGAGGTATTCCCGGCCTGATACCTTTATAAATTCAGGGTTATGCTGCAGCAGCTTTTCATAAAAAAATACTTCGAGAATCGTCTGAACCTGGTTCTCGGTCATCATTTTGAGAATCTGCTGTTTTTGGGAGTTGAATTCAGGCGGTAGAAGCTCTTCGGCCCGACGCAGTTCTTTTGCGAAGAGCATGGGAAACACCTTCATGAACAGGCGCTTCAGCTTTGGCACCGCGGTAGCGGGTAATCTGGTCATGGCCGCAACGAGATTACGCAACAGATAGTATCTGATGGTGCGCTTGAAATTTTTCAGTTTGTCACGCAGCATCAGGATTCGATATATCTCCTGATCAGGTCTTCCATGAGGTTTTTGTGACCAAGTATGATGTCGACGACTTCTCTGATTACGCCATGGCCGCCATTGGCATTCAGAACATAATCGGTGTAAGGCCTGATAGATGGGTGGTGGTTTGCCGGGGCAAAGAACAGCCCGACACGTGTACCAACCGGCAGGTCGTTGATGTCGTCACCGATGTATGCAACTTCATCGGCAGTTAGATTGCGACGTTCGAGAATTTCGGCCAGAATCGCGCCTTTGAGTGCAATTCCCTGGTGAAGCTCTTCGAACTTGAGTTCGCTCGCTCTTTTTTCGAGAGCTTCTGAACTTCTACCGGTGATGCTGCCTGCCATCAGGCCGGCATCATGCCAGAGTTTGATGCCAAGTCCATCAACGGTGGAAAAGAATTTCATTTCCGTGCCGTTGCTGCCGAGGGCGATACGCCCATCGGTAAGCACGCCGTCACAGTCAAACAGCAGCATTTTTATTTTTTTGCAGGCTTCTTTAAACGCCTGTGGAGATTTCAGAGAGGTGTTCATTTGTATGGAGGCCTTTCTGTATGGGCAGTCAACCCTTGGTTGCGATAAAATACCACACAAACACCCTTGACGCAAATTGAGCCCGTCAAAAGAAAACATGCCCGGGGTGAACCGGGCATGTTTTTTTGCTGTGTCAGTTTATGTGAAGATAAGATTTTAAAAGGCTATGGTTCCACCGAAGACAAAGTTATTGTTGCGCTTGTGAGCAATTGCACCTGGCAGATTCTCGTAATCACCGTCTGAAATATAAGAGGCGTTGAGATAAAGGGCATTCTGGTAATTGAATCTGAACCCGAGGCTGAAGCGGTCGCCGTTGAAGTCATAGACAAAGCGCAGATGATCGTTGACCGGCACCAGGCCGCCAATGATAAAGAAAAACGGGTCAGCTTCGCCGGTGGCGCTGTTGTAGTCGTAGCTGTAACCACCAAACCTGGCTCTTTTGAACTGGTCAAAGCCGTTATTGTTGTTATGATACCTGAAGCGATATTCAGACTGGCCAAAGTTGCCGCCCAGACCTATCCAGGCTACGGGCACGCCTGCAGAGACCCAGGCTGAATGGTAGCCGCCACTGGTGTTAAAACTGCCGCCAAGGGTCACGTTGCCGGGCACCTGATATTTGCAGTTAAAAAACAGCGGTTCATCGATGTCATATCGATCCTGATTGGCGAAGGTCTTGTCAAAACCAACCTCAAGACCGTTTTCAACACCCCATGCGGCGCTGATTGTCGAGTCAAAGTAGTCCTGATCGGTGTATTTAACTTCGTTGATGTTGTAGAGATCGAAGGTTTGAATATGAACGCCGACTGCAGTTTTTCCCGGTTCAAGAACTCCGGGTGACGGAATCAGTGTGGCACCGGTGCCACCATTGAGCGACAACCCCTGTCTTGGGGTCAGCCGTTCGGTCAGAAGGGGCCGAAGTGCATCGGGAACCCTTGTATCAGCAGGAAGAAGGTAGCGTTCACCATCTCGCTGCGGGTTGTTTCCGAGAGTTACGAGCTGGTTCTGCTGGCCCTGTATGTAGTATGCGTCGGCATTCAGGCTGCGATAATTCTGAGCTGATTCTTCTGGAAGCATCTCAATTGCTGGTGGTCTTGGTGCTTGAGCCTTTCTTCGTTCGCCTGAAAGAAACCCTTGAAACTGTGCGAGATCAAGGGCAAAGCCGCTGCTGGCAACAGATAGCAGAATGGCCGTAGCAGTAGAAATAATTTTTTTGCGACTTTTCATGCTGCCACTATCGACAGGTAAAATGCTTTTATAAACGAAATTTTAAAAAAAAAGCCGGTTAGAGCTTTTGAGTTGCAAATTTTACAGTTTTCTTGACTTTGCGTATCGGGCAAACCTATAATGAACCCTGATTATCCGAACATTAGAAAGAACCGGGTGTACATGACACAACTGGCATTTGAGAACGTTCTGCTGCAGAATGGTGCGGTATCTTTGTCGAAATCGGCAATTCTTTGCAGCATGATCGACAACGACCTTGATGACCTTCTGATCACTTTTCTTGAGGATCGCGGTGTCAGCGCAGTTATTACCCGGGCCGGCGGCAGTGGCGATAACCTCAAGAACAAGATTCTGCGAAACACATTCGGTGCGGCTGAAAACAGCGGGCTGCTGGCGGTTAACATGAAGAACCGGCACGTGGTTGCCCAGCTTGTAGATGATATCTTACGTTCAATTGATGGCCCAATGATGAGTATTACCGGTGGTGGTCTAAAAATTGGTCTGGCGGTGCGCAAAAACGACATCGCCATCGCGATTTTCGGCAGTATTGGTCTGCCGGGTCTTGACGTAGACCACGAAGTCTCGGCCAGCCGCGTTCTCTATCATTGCCTGGAGGACTGACCCATGATCGGAGTTATCGTTATTACCCATGGAACCCTTTCTGAACAGCTGCTTGCAACGGCTTCTCTCATAATGGGGGAGGCAAAAGACGTTTTTGCCGTGTCGTTCACGGCCCGCGAATCACTCGAAAATCTCAAGCAGAAGGCAGCTGCCGCAATCGATAACTATCGTTCCGATGGCTGTCTGGTTTTGACAGATATCATGGGTGGCAGTGCCACCAATGTCTGTGTTGAGCTGATGAAGAACGAAAAGGTCGAGGTTCTGACCGGAGTCAACCTGCCGATGATTCTCGAAGCTCTCAGCTATCGGGAGAGTTCCGATCTCAAGACTCTCGCCACCAGAGTTCAAGCCAGCGGAGTAAAAAGCATCATTAATCTGAAAGAATTTTTCGAAAAACGAACAGCAAAGAAACAATGACAAAAGTTGCCGCATTTTTAAGAATTGACGATCGACTGATTCACGGGCAGGTTATCGTCGGCTGGATCCCTGAAGTGAGACCAGACCGTCTGCTGGTGGTCAATGATAAAATCAGTGCAGATTTTATGCGCCAGGAACTCATGGCTCTGAGTGTGCCACCCGAAGTTGAACTGCAGTTTTTTGCGACCGCAGACATCAATGCCGAGGTGGTTTCTGAAGACTCATTCATTCTTGTCGCTTCGCCACGCGATGCCTGGGAATGCCTGCAAAAGGGTATTACTCCGCGCCGGTTCAACGTCGGTGGAATGCATTCACGTGACGACAAACAGGAAATTTTCGAGGCATTACACGTTGATGATAATGACCGTAAGTATTTCGAGCTGATTCTTAATTCAGGAATCAACCCGGTTTTTCAACCTACACCACAGAATGAACCTATGCCATTGGGTGACATCTTGTAAAGCGAGGGCAGAACATGGCTTCAATTAATTTTTCCAAAGTTGTAAAAACTTATGAAGGTGCCAAAGAAGCAACCGTTAAAGGTATCGACCTGCATATCGAAGACAGAGAATTCGTAGTGCTTGTTGGCCCTTCTGGTTGCGGCAAAAGCACCAGTCTCAGAATGGTGGCCGGCCTCGAGGATATCACCTCTGGTGATATCAGAATTGGCGACGTGGTTGTCAATAACCTGCCCCCCAAAGATCGCGATATTGCCATGGTTTTTCAAAACTATGCGCTTTATCCGCACATGAATGTGCGCGAAAATCTTTCGTTCGGCCTCAAACTGCGCAAGATTCCAGAAAATGAGATCAGCAGCCGTGTCAACGAAGCAGCACAGATTCTCGGTCTAACCGAGTATCTCGATCGTCTTCCCAAGCAGCTTTCGGGTGGCCAGCGCCAGCGTGTTGCGCTTGGCCGTGCTATCGTTCGCGAGCCGAAGGTTTTTCTCATGGATGAACCGCTCTCGAATCTCGATGCCAAACTGCGTGTTCAGATGCGTGCCGAGATCAAAAAGCTGCACCAGAGATTGCGCACTACTTTTGTTTACGTTACTCATGACCAGGTTGAAGCCATGACCATGGCTGACCGTATCGTTCTTCTTCATGAAGGCATCATTCAGCAGTATGATGTTCCTGGCGTGATCTACGACCGGCCCGCCAATGTGTTTGTCGCCACCTTTATCGGTTCGCCGCCGATGAATATCCTCAAGGTTAAGCGTGACGACAAGGGTATGGTGCTTCTGCCCGGCAAGAACAGTGACCGTACCCATAACTGGCAGATCAATCTTGGCGACCACTTCAACAATGATTTCGAAAACGATATGTTCATGGGCATCAGACCAGAGCACATTCTTATCGACAGCAATGACAAATCTGCGCCCATGCTTGAACTTCCCTGCACCGTAGAACTGACTGAGCCAATGGGTGCCGAAACTTATCTGTATCTTGAATGTAACGGTCACAGT
>JAQUZA010000095.1 GCA_028691595.1 Candidatus Rifleibacteriota bacterium | reverse complement strand
TGGTTATCGGCCATACAAACAGGGTCAACCATCACAATGGCCCGGCCACCCTTTACCACGAATTGATCGATGGCGTAGACAGTTGATTCTGAGAGGTTTTTAGGGTGAATGAGCATGAGCAGATCGATATCTGCATCGATTGTTTCGGCATTTTCTTCGACCCGGCGCACCTGGAAATTTTTGCGCAGCTCTTTAACAAAGAGCCAGTCGTCTGGTTGACCTGGTTGAACCGGCATCATTGGCATACTGTCTGCCCTCAGAACTGGCAGGCTCGAGAGAATACCTATTGTCGGCTTTTTTGAATTGGCGACCTGAACAATGGCCCGGGTAATGTCGTATTCAAGAAATTCTTCGCGGTCAACGGCAAAAAACGGAATAACTTCTTCTTTGTCTGCGGCCATTGCCACCATGCCAAGGTAGAATTTTTCTCCGGTTGGCAAACCGGCTGCGGCAAGACCGTATTTAACCGCCCACTCCTCTACATCGGTATCAGGCTGGGGGTCAAGAATCTCAAGCTCGAGCATGCCCCGGCTGTTGGCGACATACTCGCCGAGAAACTCCTCGACCCTTTTCCCATACTGTTTGTAAAGAAATGGAACATTGCCCATCGAACGTGAGAAATAGAACTTCAGCCTGGTTTTGTCGGGAATCTTGCCGAGCACCGCTTTTGTGCCCTCAGAAAGAGTAAAGAGTTTTTCGCTCGTCAGATCAGAGCGCAGCACCGCAAAACCCGAAATGAAGTTAACGGCAATGAGAATTACGCCAAAAAGCAGCACCGAGGCCAGTGAAGCCGCAATACCGCCTAATCTTGAAGTGTCAGATGTTTTACTGGTCATTATCGGCCTCCTTACTCGGCTTTTTTGCGCTCAAGCACCAGGGCATTGGCGGCAAGCATAAAAAATATTACTGAAACGAAATACACGAGATCCCGGCTATCGATCAGACCCCGCTGAAAACCCTGATAGTGGGTAAAGAAACTGAAAGCCGAGATTGCCTCTGAGAGCCAGACCGGCAAAAAGCCGTTCAAAAAGTCGGTAAACACGCCAACGCCGAGCATCAGCATCGCAAAGCATGCCACAACCGAAAGAACGAAGCTGATTACCTGGTTCTTGGTCATGGCCGAGAACAGGCAGGTAACCGACAGAAAGCCACCGGCCAGAAGAAAGGAACCCAGATAGGAAGAGAAGATAATGCCATAGTCAGGGCTGCCAAGATAGGCTACCGTAAGCACCATCGGAAAAGTCAGAAACAAGGCAATGCCGATAAACAGCCAGGCTGCCATGAACTTGCCAGCCAGAGCCTGCCCGAGAGTTATCGGCAGGGTAAACAGCAATTCGATCGTGCCGCTTTTTCGTTCTTCAGACCAGAGGCGCATTCCCACCGCAGGCACCAGAAACAGATACAGCCATGGATGCCAGATAAAAAACGGATCGAGGGTTGCGGCCCGGGTTTCAAAAAATCTTGAGATGAAAAATGTGCAACCGGATGTAGCAAGCAGAAAAATTACGATAAATACATAGGCAACCGGAGATTCAAAATAGCTTTTGAGTTCACGTTTAAATACAGCTTTGAAGTTTCTCATCTGGCTGCGGCTCCTTTCGTGAGGTTATAGAAGACTTCATTCAGGTCGCCCTTTTCAACGGCAAAGCCATCGACCTGCCAGTTACGCTGATGAATGAAACGTGCTGTTTCCTGAGCAATCGAATGACCGCTCATCGGAAACATTCTCAGCTTGAGAATTTTCTTGCCGCTATCATCGCCTGTTGCAGTTTCAGATGACTGCTCAGATGACAGGTCGGTGACCCTGTCAACCCACTGCACTTTTTCAAGACTGTTTAAGGCATCTTTGCGATCAACGCCTATCAATTCGAGGGTAATGGCACCATGCAGCTTTGACTTGCTTCTCAATTCTTCGGGGCTGCCATCGGCAACGATTTTTCCTTCGCCGATGATGATTGCCCGGCTGCAGACCGCTTCAACCTCTTCAAGAATGTGGGTCGAAAGAATAATGCACTTCTCTCTACCCATCTGCCTGATGAGATTGCGCACTTCCTGCTTCTGATTAGGGTCAAGACCATCAGTTGGTTCATCGAGAATCAGGTATTCCGGGTCATGCAGAAAGGCTTGTGCGAAGCCTACCCGCTGTCTGAAGCCCTTTGACAGGGTATCGATCTGCTGAAAAGCAACCTCTTTGAGATTGCAGGTTGCCATTATGTCTTTAACGCGCTTTAAACGCTCGTCGCCATCGTAACCCCTGACCTCTGCAGCAAACATAAGAAAATCAAAAACATTCATATCGCGATAAGAGGGTGAAGATTCGGGCAGATAACCAATTTTTGCCCGGGCTTCGAGTGGCTGAGAAATGACATCAAAACCACCAACCGTAGCAGTGCCGGAAGTCGGTGGCAAAAAGGTGGTGATCATCTTCATGGTTGTCGATTTGCCCGCGCCATTTGGCCCAAGAAAGCCAAGAATTTCGCCTTTGTTTACTGTGAACGAAATGTTGTCTACGGCCTTGATCGAGCCAAAATGCCGGGTCAAAGACTGTACCGCAATCATGGCATAACCTCCTGAAATTCTTTCTGAATATCTTCAGACTAAGAAGACAAAAAAAGGTTTCAACTTTTTTTGCGATTATAATTTGTGTTTAACAAAATAGCAGTAACTGACTTTAAATTTTTCTGCTGACGAAGTAGAATTGGGCAAATAAACCCAGCGAGGATTCAATGACCACATCATCTGCAGCATTCCCATTTATCGTCAAGGATTGCGGACTCAATGTCGTTGAGTTCATCAATGTCGACCCGGTAATTGACGGGTCGCACAAAGCAATTGGCGCTCTGAACATCCTTTCACGCAAATTTAAGGGAATCGTCTTTACACTGCCTCAGGAATGCAGTCTGACTGCAGACGTAGAGCCTCAGCTGAAACAGATTTCTGAGAAAACCAGCCTGCGACTCGTCTTTCAAAATACCAGTCAGGTGCCGTTCGCCATAGACTTCACCGAAGCGTTCTGTCATACAGAAGATGCGGTCGCCAGCATCAAGAGTTCTCTCGTAATTGCCAGGGTTATAAAAGATTTTGCCGATGTTACCCCATTCAGAACATCAGCTCTCAACATTCTTGATCTGCTCAAGCAACCAGACATCTCATTCGATAAAATTCAGAAGGGAATCATCGACGAACCCCTGCTGGTTGCCCGCATACTGCAGGTTGCCAATTCTGCCTTTTACATGCGCCGCAATCCGGTCGACAATATCGAAAATGCCCTCGCATATCTTGGTCTTGAGGGCATTCGCCAGGTTCTGGTGCAGCTGATTTTTCAAAGTCTGGCCACCAAATATTTTGCTCACCAGAAAGACAAACTGGTGCATGGCGAATGTTGTGCTCACCTGGCAGTTAAACTTGCCGAAAGAAAAACCAAAGATCTGATGACTCTTGGTAAAATAAGGGTTGCCGGGCTGCTTCATGATGTCGGGGCGCTCGCTTTGCAGTTCTGTTACCAGGACGAATACACCAGAACCATGAATGAAGCCCTGACGCAAAAAACCTCCATCATCGAGGTTGAACGCTCCATTTTTGGCACCGATCACTGCCAGGTTGGCGCACGCCTCAGCAGTGAATGGAAACTTCCAGACTACGTTAAAACCTGCGCCTCTGATCATCACAGCATCGCCTCAAGTCAGTTCGACAAGATTGTCAGGCCGGTTATCTGTGCCAATGCATTTTTAAACACCGCGATCGACAAGCTCCCCGGTCTAGACTTCTCACCCCTGGCCAGAGAATTTTCCATAACTCCCAATATTTCTGACAACGAGGCAAGAATGGAGTTGCTTGCATTCTTCACCGAAACCATGAAGTCATTTACCCCTGAACAGGGTTAGGGTGCGCCGACAAAACTCTATCCGACCGGTTTTTATTTTTGGCTGAACAGAGCAGAAATCATTATAATTACGAGAGAAGGTTGTTGAGAGCTCTTTTTTTCTTCAGCCTTCCGGTGCCGTAAGATAACCAATGGAGGAAACTATGTTCAGAAACCAGGCTCACAGATTGAATCTGGCGCTGATATTGCCCCTGCTGATTTTCTGCTTCTGCTTCTTTTCAAGTATGCAGATTTCTGGCGAAGAAGCGGCCCTTGGCCTGAGCCCCGAACAGATAAAAGAAATAGCACAAAAGCTTGACCCGGTCCTCAAGGGCCAACCGGTCAGTGATATTGCTGAAGAAGACAGACCACTTCTATTTCTGGCTGAAGGGCTGTTTCCAGAATCTTACAATCTTTTCTTTCGTCACGGTGAATATCTGGCAGGCGACAAGCGTAGCTTTACCGAAGCAATTCCACGCCTGAAAAAGGCTCTTGAACTCAGGCCCAAAGACACCGCCGCCCTCGAAACTCTCGCTCTTTGCCACACAGGGTTAAAGCAGGCTGCCGAAGAAGTCGCCTGCTGGGAAACCTTACGCGAACTGATAGAAGAAGACGATACCGAGCAGACCCGAGACCTTCGAGAGCGCGTAACCCTCAATCTTGGCCGCATGGCAGCAGAGAACCAGATGATCATGCGCCAGGGCAGGCGTTTTATCATCTACACCCCTGTCAGCAGTGAATACATTCATATTCCGAACGAGCTCACCGACGAGCGGCTCGAAGAAATCTACCTGCAGATAACCGGTGATCTAGAATGCATCCCGGCATTCAGAACTTCGATAATTGTTCTTGACCCGATTAAATTCGATGCAGTAAAACCAGCTTCATGGGCTGGCGGGTTTGCCCAGGGAGGCAAATCCATGACCCTTAAAACCGAAAGTTTTATGCCTTCTGAAGCTGGCAGCCGTTTGCCGGCCAGGGGCATAGTTCTACATGAATTCACGCACAACATTGTATTCATTGCCGGAGCCGGCCGCTGCCCAACCTGGCTAAATGAGGGCCTGGCTGTTTTTGCCGAACATAAAGACGACACCTTCACAGAATTCAAGCCGCAGGTACCCTCCCCTGAGCAGGTAATGACCCTCGACCAGCTTGAAAAAGAATTTGCGGCCATACGCAAACTTGAAGGCGGGCCAAGGGTCGACCAGGCTTATCAACTGGCCGGTCTGTATGCGCGGTTTATCATTCAAAACTTCACCATGACCGCTCCCAGGTTAATACTCAATTCTCTCAAAACCGGCAGCACGTTCGAAAAAGCCCTTCAGGATGTTTGCAAACTCCAGGTTCCGCAGTTTGAAAAGCATTTCCGCAACTGGGTCGTTGAAATGGCAAACCGGTAATTTCGCAACGACATAGCCAGCCAAAGACCTGCGCCTGATTTTGCTGCGGCTTTAACTTCGCTTGTGTGCAAATACCGAAGCAGCGGCCATCGACTGAAGAATCCATTCCTGATCAGGGCTTGCCTCGGCGGTTTCACGTAGTGTCTGCATTACCTGTTTTTCGATGGCCGCAGAGATGCAGAAAATACCATGTTCACAGGGAACACTTCGTTCTTTTTCTTCACTTTTCAGGTGAAGGGCGCGAACCCTCGATACGGTTGCCCCGCCGGCACCGGCCCGCATCGCGGCCCGAACAAAGTTATCACCCTGGCCGTCATGACAAAAAAAGCTTATTTCACGGTGACTTAAATCTGCTGTCGCCAAATTTTGCGCACCTGACTCCAGACCGAAAAACCTCTTGCGCCAGGCGGTATTTTTTTTGAGGTCATCGATTGCGGCAATAATCTGTTCAATGCTGGCGGCATGTTCCTGGCGGCCGATTCGAATCAGAGGGTCAACCATGCCGGCGCGAACTGGAGCCTGGTATAAAAAGCCGCCCCCCGGTCTGTTGAGATGCCCCTCTTCGATCAACAGGCTTTGCAGACCATCTGCGTCATGCGACGGCACCATCAGATATACCAGCTCTTTTTCGGGCGAAATCGTGATACGCAAAAGCCCGAGTCGATCACGAATACCGCTGCCAATACCGATTCCGACCACAGGAACACCCGCGCCAAGTTTGAGAGCAACCCGAAACAGGTTTTCACCGCTTCCAGACTTTGATTGAATGCCGGTAATCAGAGACAGATCACTGAGCAGCATGTCAGCATTAACTTTGCCAACCGCGATTTCAGGAAACTCACGGCAGCTGATTTCATGCAGATTCTGAGCATAAACGGCACCACGTCCAGGAGTTCGCAGACCAAGGTCTTCGATGATTTTGCAGAGAACGTATTCAGCAGCCTCAGAGGGAATAGTGGTACGAAAAATATCGGTTGCCGTATCGCTGAATTCAGCCCGCAAACCGGGCAGGCCCCAGAAACGGTTCTTCATCATCTGGCGAACGCAGCGGGCGCTTTCGACAGCCATAGAATGAATGCCCAGCGAACTGAACAACTCGATTACTCTGCTGTTCAAACCCTGGTGTGCCATAAGAGTAATGCGCACCGCGGCACGGGGTTCTTTTGCAAGCTCATTCTTCATGGCTGCCCTCCCCGTCGGCCTGTAGAATCTGGCGTTGCCGCATCTGCACGATAATACCGTAAACGAGCATAGTCATTATGGGAAAAACTGAAGCCATGGCAACGATGCCAAAACCGTCAACCACCTTCAGTTCGCCGCCAACCCCAAGGCCCATCGCCAATACAAGCGGAACGGTAATCGGCCCGGTCGTAACACCGCCTGAATCCCAGGCAATGCTGGCAAAATCATCTTCGCTGAACCAGGTGAGAACCAGAAGCACAAGATAAGCAGGTGCAAGCAGCCAGATCATTGGTATGTGGTAGAGAATTCTCGCCACACCTGCCAGCAAACCGATTCCGACACCCAGAGAAACCGTGCGAACCACACCGACCCGCTGAACAGTGCCGACCGTTAACTCTTCGACTGTGGTTCCGAGTGCACTCAGAGCCGGTTCAGCAACGGTTGACCCGTAACCCATACCGAAAGCAAAAAGAAAAACAAGTGCGATGCCGACCATTGTCAATTCTGGCCCGAAAAGTGGCGGGCGTTCAACTATGTGTTCGTACCGGCGTGTCTGTCGGTCGAAGCGCGAAGGCTCAAAAGGCACCGGATTAGGCACCCCTGACCGGTCGCGCAAATAAAAGAACCTGCCCGGCACACCATTCTGCGAAAAGGCTGTCAGCACCGTGCCCGGGTCAAATGGTTCAAGAATAATACGGCCCTCTTCATGCGTTTCGCTGCGGAAAACCTGGGGAAGCGGCCGGCCAACCTGGTCGCCAAGCGGTGCCAGACCCAGTCTGATGCCACTCGTCAACATTGCCATACCAACAAGGGCAAACAATATGCCGAGCACCACCTCATCGGTTTTGCGGGGCTTGTCACGCAGAATTACCAGCAACACAAAAAGCAACAGCAGAACAAGGGGAACGATAGCACGAACAGCTGATTTAGACTCATTCTTCAGCAGTTCTGGAACCTGATTCTTTTCTATTTTCCCGGATTTGGGCTTTCCGGAAAGCTCAATAGCAACCAGAGCGCGCTCTGAAGAAGAAGCCCGTTGTCTGAGCCATTCATCAAGAGACTGCCGGCCGAGAAACTTATGCCGCTTTTCGGGGTCAGCAAGATCTTTCAGAGCTGTTTCATAGTTAAGCTCGTTGGCAAAAAAAGCCCGGCGAGCCGCTTCGTTGCCACGTTGAAAAGCTATATTCTGCAATTCTCTCTCCGAAGAAACCAGCTTGAGGGCAGAGGCTCTATTTTCCTGCGAAAAGAAAACCGATGCAGTTACAGGCAAGGGTGTAGAAGGGTTCAGCCAGGCTCCGAGTGCAAGAACACCCATCACCGGAAACAAAGAAGCCAGAGCGATAATACCAAACCCTGAGGTGGTGCTTTCCTGGCGACTGGCAGAGCGGCTCACCCCGATGCCTAGCGCCAGCACCAGCGGTACAGTAACCGGGCCGGTCGTTACTCCGCCCGTATCCCAGGCCAGGTTGAGAATGTTTGCCAGATTTTCATCGCGCGAAAACATTGCCGAAACCCCGACAAGCAGAGGCACAAGAGTATAGATAAACGGTTTGATGCCAATGCCAAAATAAAATCTCACCATGCCAAAGGCTACTGCAACCCCAACTCCGCCACCAATGGCCAGAATAAGATTATCAGTTTCGACCTCAAGCATGCGAAACAACAAAGGCGTTTCCCAGGGCGTGGCAGTAATACCGGCCAGCCTGAGGGCAGAAATTGCCGGCTCGGCGAGCGTTGAACCAAGGCCGAGAAGCAGACCAAAAACGACGATCATATATATGGTCGATCGTTGCGGCAGCTGAACCCCAACCCTTTCGCCCAACGGCATCAGACCAAGAAAAAGCCCTTCAAGAAAAAAGGTCAGCCCGAAGACTACCAGCCCAACCCCGGCGGAAATCTGCAGAATATTGTCGGGAGCGGTATTCAGGACTATAATTTTAAAAGCAACCAGGTAAAAAATGATAAAAGCTACGGCCTTTACCTGTTCAGAAACCTTTACTTTGACATAGTTCCAGATCATCGCAAGCGCGACCCGGAACGGCATATGAATGCGTTCTGGCAATGCCATGGCTCCCCCATACACATCGAAAACTCAGCTGGATGACCTCTGCCAGCCCCCCCCAAAAAAACCGGAGTAACGGCAGATTCCTTTAAATTCAAGCTTTATACTAGCTTTTTAAAATTCTCTTGTCAAGCAGCCTTCGCTTAAATGCTGCCAACACACTAAAACTTCTTAGATCTGCAATTGAACCGGGTTGAATGTGCTTGCCACTAGAATCTCTCACCATTGCATGCTTTTGCAGCAAATGCTTGCAAAGATTTGCATTCTCAGGTAAAAAGAGAAGTATCAGGAGAGATGCCGGAGCGGTCGAACGGGGCGGTCTCGAAAACCGTTGAGGGCTTTGCCTTCCGTGGGTTCAAATCCCACTCTCTCCGATTTTTCTTTTTAGCCCCGCTGTATTCAGCGCGCAACCTGGCATCGTTTTTTGAGCACCAGCCAGTCAGGAGGAAAAAAGATGCAGCCCAATGACCTGAGCAGACCAGCCGGCCGTGAGATTATCGATATGGCAGGCCGACAAACGACCATTCCCGCAAAGATAAAAACCATCTACTCTGCCTCATATTATGGCTTTACGGCCCTTTGTTCGATTGCCCCCGAAATGCTGCCCGGCTTGTTGCAACCCCTGTCAGACATGAGCCTGAAGTTTCTGCCTTCATGCCTTGCCGGGCTTCCGGTAATTGGCATGCTGCCAGATACGGCAGGCCTAGAAAGAGCCAGACCCGATCTGGTCGTCGTCTGGGCAGAAACCGCCAAACCTTTTCATAAAAAATCAGAAGATGCCCTTAATGCCCTCAACATCCCGTTTGTGTATGTAACCATGGGCGATCTTGCCAATCTGCCCGATTACCCCGATGCCTACGACTTTCTTGGCCGCCTGCTGAACATGAGCGAACGCACCGACACCCTTGCTTCATACTGCCGGCAAACTCTGAGTGAAGTTGAAACTCTGGTAAGCATGGTTCCGGTCAAAGATCGCCCGCGGGTTTATTATGCCGAGGGCCCCGAGGGCCTGGCCACTGAATATGATGATTCCCTGCACGCGCATCTTCTTAAACTGGCCGGTGATGTAAACGTTTTTCGCGGCAAAACCACCACTCACGCCGGCATGGAAAAGGTTACCATCGAGCAGGTTGCTGCCGCCGACCCTGATGTCATTATCGCCCTCGACCGGGCATTTGTTGCCAACGTCGGCAAAGACCCGGCCTGGAAAAAGGTTAGAGCGGTTCGCGAACAGCGCGTCCTGGTGATTCCATCGCTGCCTTGCAACTGGTTCGACCGCCCACCATGCTTCATGCGCTTTATTGGGCTTAAATGGCGT
>JAQUZA010000094.1 GCA_028691595.1 Candidatus Rifleibacteriota bacterium | reverse complement strand
ATTGCCTTCGGCAAAAATGAGGCTCCCGGGTATATGACCGGCCTGCACGCCTTTCTTGGCTACGGAACAGGCGTTCGGCATTCACATCTTGACAGCGCCGGCTACTCGATCGATCAGAAGAAAATCAACAGCAGCAAAACCGACACCGACTGGACAAAGGACATGTATAACGAAGCTGTCTGGCGCATGGCCCTCAATTCACTGGTAATCTGTCTTTTTGCCCGCAATATCTACACCCCGGCTGTGGTCAGCGAGGGCCTGAAAATTCTCGGCATGGAACAGTTCGACGAAGCAACCGTAGCTAGAACCGCACGTCTGGTTCATGCCATGAAAATCAAACAGAAAATGAACTTCGGTTTCAAGTTTTCAGACCTGTATCTGCCCGCACGTCTCGAAAAGGCAATTACCACCTGCGGTCAGATTACCAGAGAACAGTTCGATGAACAGGTCAGAGTGTTTCAGAGCCTTGCAGAAGAAGATATGAAACTTCTGAACACCTGAAGTCAGAACCCTGTTAACCATTTTTAAAAATCCCGCAGGGGGGAGAAAATTAATGTACAGCAGTTACATACAGGGCAGGAAATGGGCCGTCAGAACCCTGGCCCTGCTCATGGCCTTTGTCATAATTCTTCGACCCTCGATGGCTGCCGATAATCTGCAGCAACAGATTATCTGCCCGGTCTGCAACATTGAATACACAGCTTTCCTCAAAGCAGAAACCACTTCAGAAAGATATATTGACGGGCGGCCAGCTGACGGCCGCGTTCATCTGGCCGCAGAATGCCCTCTCTGTCACGGAGTTTTTGGCGATATCCCTTTCAGTGCCGCCGACAAAGCGACTCTCAAAAAGTATATCTGGTCAGTGCCTTACCAGAATCTCAAAGATTCTAACCCGGCAGTGCGGCATGCCAACCTGCTTGAAAACCTTGAGCTCGATAACGAGATTGTAGCACAGGCCTGGCTGCGGGCTGCCTGGGCAACTGAACAGCAGCCCGACACTCACAAACACTGTCTCGAAAAAAGTCTGAAATTTTTCAGTATGAGCCTTGAACAGGGTGCAGAAAATTTCGAAACAGAAAAGTTGTTTGACCTGTCAATCAAACAGGTTGACCTGCTTCGGCAGCTCGAAAAATTTGGCGAAGCAGGCCGGTTACTCGATCAGATGCTGCAAAATGAAAGGTTTTCCCAGGGCTGGTTTCCGATGGTCATACATCACTGCCAGAAACTTGTTGAAGCAAAAAATAAACAACCATCGCCCCTGCCGACCGGTAATTCACTGCACAGCGCAATTGCCTCCGGAGACACCTCCGAAGTCGAAAAACTTGCGGGCAATACCGGGCTTCTAAGCGAAATCAACGCTGCCGGTCAGACCCCGCTCATTCAGGCAATCAGTCTTGGTGATGAAGCCATGACCGCATTGCTGATAAAAGCCGGTGCCAATCTCAAACAGACAGATGTGAACGGAAACACCCCACTGCATCACGCGGTCCTTTCAGGAAAACATGGTCTGCTCGAAATTATTCTTCCGGCATCGGGAAATCTCGACCCCGTTAACAACAATGGTTCAACGCCACTGCTGCTTGCTGCCGAGCGGGGGAATATTCTGCTGATCAAACCCCTTCTGGTAGCGGGCGCAGATTTTAATCGCAAAGATGGGCACGGCAACAGCATTCTCCACATTCTATGCGCAAAACCGGGCGGGGGCAGGGAAGCAATTGTCACCAGGCTTGCCAGCCAGTTCAGAGACGTAAATATTCGCAACTTTGAAGACTTTACCCCGTTTCATATTGCGGCCAGATCAGGGAATCTGGCGGTATTAAAGCCCTTGATCGAAGCCGGCGCAAAAATAGATGCCAGGCTTCCTGATGGGTCAACCGCTCTTTTTTTCTGCAAACCGATTCTATCTTCGGCATTGCTGGGTCTGGGCGCTGATATAAAAGCACAAAACAACCTTGGGCACACCGCCATGGTGCAGGCGAGGCTGAACGGCGATCGCGAACGTATGACCTTTCTTAAACGAACCGGCCGTTTTGGTACCCGCCCCAGAAAATTCTATATCGATACCGTTGAAACCAACATTTTTATGGCCGTAAAAAATAATGATCACGTAGCCATCAGAGAAATCGTCAGACGAGACCCAAAACAGCTCGAAACTGGCGAAAGCGAATTATCAGAACTGCCACTGCACCTGGCCGCAGCCGAAAGCACCCCTGAAACAGTTAACCTTCTGATCGAACTTGGCAGCAATGTTAATGCTACTAATGAATTCATGCGCACGCCAATGCATTATGCCGCCTCAAAAGGGAATCTTGAAAATATAAAGGCTCTTCACAAAGCCGGGGCCAATATCCAGGCTGTTGACATCAGGGGTTCAACACCCCTGCATGATGCCGCCACCGGCCGACACCGCAAAGTTTATGTTTATCTTCTTGAACTCGATGCCAGCGATACGACCCGTGACAACGATGGAAAAACCGCCGCCGAAATTTTTGCCGAAAACTGACGTTTTACTCTTCCTGCATCGCCGTTCAAGTGTTCACCTGGTTCTCGCCACAGGATCCCGACGAGAATATAACCGTGGCAGCGGTTTGAAAAATCTAGTATAATTCGGCTTTGAAGTTATACCTTCGATCTACCAATACAGTTGTGAGGTTCTGAATGAAGAAAGCTGCAGCTTTTCTGACTCTGATAGCCCTGCTTGCCATGGTTGGCGGCACTGTTTATCTCCACCAGCGTGAAGCTTCCCCGAATCTGGGCGATCTGCAACCGGCACTTGAAAATATTAAATCCCTTATTCCCGAAACCATGCAGGTTCCGTTGGTAGCTGGCCTTGGTGTTTTTTTACTGATAACTCTCCTGCTGACGCTCATGGTTCTTTTTGAGCGCCGCAGCCTGCCACAGGCTGAAAAGTCCGAACAACCGACCGTTGTTGCCCCCGCCGACACCAGTCTTGAAGAAATTAAACAACTTACCAGCAAAGTCGCTGCCGCAGAAGAAGCTCAAAAAGCTCTCAAACAGCAGATTTCCAACCTGGATGCCGACAATGCGAACCTTAAGAATCAGCTCGAAAAATTCAGCAGCAGTTCAGCCGATAAAAGCGAGCTTGAACAGGCCATTGCCCATGCAAAAGCTCTTGAGGCTGATTTAAAAGCAGGTGCCCTGCAGCACGAAAAGTTCGCCGCCGACCTCGAAAGCGCCATACAGAACGCAGATACCGCTGCAAGAGAAAAGAAACAGCTGCAGAACGAGATTGAAGCACTGGTCAGCCGGGTCGAAAAAGCCGAAAATGACTGCAAAAACGCCCGGAAAGAAGGCGAAAAGGCAAGCAGCCACTTAAAAACAGCCCAAAGCGACCTCGAGAAGAAAAACGACGAACTGCTTGAGCTGCGCCGGCAGCTTGAAGCAAGTAACCAGGAGCTCAAATCAGCCCAGGCGAATCTTAAAGGCGGCAAAGAAGCGATTCCACCGGCTGCCTACCAGATTCTCTACCTGTTCCAGAAAGAAGGCCGACTGATAGATCTGCTCAGCGAAGACATATCTGAACTCGACGACGAGACCCTTGGCGGAGCAATAAGACCGATCCACGAAGGCTGTCGCAAACTTCTCGAAGACAGGCTCATACTCGAAAGGGTTCTCAACGAAGAAGAAGGAAGCACTGTCACCCTCGACGAGATAGACCCCGAATCGATAAAACTTTCGGGGCGGGTGCCGGCAACGGGCCCTTATAAGGGCGAACTCATTCATCGTGGCTGGCGACTGAAAGAATGTAATCTTCCTGAACTGGTAGACGGCTGGAAAGGCAACGTCATCGCCCCCGCCGAGATAGAAATCAGCTGAGGAGCTCATCATAATGGCTAAAGCAAAGTATATCGTCGGTATTGACCTTGGAACCACCAACATTGTTCTTAGTTACGCACCACTGGCTGGTGCCGGCGGCGAAGAACCGGCAAAAATCAGTCTGCTGCCCATTATCCAGGAACTGGCCAAAGGCGCTGTTGAAAAGCTTGATGTGCTGCCCTCATTCATTTTTGAGAGGGTCAAGGAAAAACCGGTCCTTGCCTGGGAAGACGATTCTCAGTATATAATCGGTGACTACGCCCGCGAACGCGGGGCTGAAGTGCCTGACCGCCTTATATCTTCGGCAAAATCGTGGCTGTGCAACACCCGTATCGACCGCACCAGCCCTGTCCTGCCCTGGAATTCGCCCGAAGAAAACACAAAAATTTCGCCGCTGCAGGCAATGGCGACTTTTATGCGCCACGTTCGTCATTCTTGGGCTGAAGAATTCAGCAAAGACAAACTTGAAGATCAGAAGGTCGTCGTAACCATACCTGCATCATTTGACGCAGCGGCACGCGATCTCATCGTAGAAGCAGCACGCATGGCCGGGCTTCCTGCCATAACCCTGCTCGAAGAACCCCAGGCAGCTTTCTACTCATGGATTTCGCAAAATGACAGCCCATGGCGACAGCAGGTAAAAAAAGGTGATGTGGTGCTCGTCGTCGATGTCGGGGGCGGCACTTCAGATTTCAGTCTGATCGAAATCAGTGAAGCCAATGGTGATCTGGCCCTCGAACGCGTTGCGGTCGGCAATCACATTCTGCTTGGCGGCGACAACATGGATCTGACACTGGCCTATGTGGCGCGACGCAAACTTGAAGAGAGCAATAAAAAAATAAGTCAGTGGCAGACGGTGCAGCTCAGCCATCAGTGCCGCAAAGCCAAAGAACTGCTGCTTACTGACCCGGGCAAAGATTCGGTGCCGATTGTCATTTCGGGCCGTGGCAGCAGTGTAATCGGCGGAGCGGTTAAAACCAGTATCGAACGCAGTGATATTGAGCAGACACTGCTCGACGGTTTTTTTCCGGCCTGCAATATGGCAGACGACCCGGTCGAAGATACCAGTGGCGGGGTGCGCGAAATAAGCCTGATGTATGCTGCTGACCCTGCGATTACCCGGCATCTTGCCAGGTTTCTTCGCAGTCAGAATTCTGAAGACAGGCAATATGGCTTTCCGCAGGCAATTCTCTTCAATGGTGGCGTTTTTCGCTCAGAGATTTTCAGAAACCGCCTGATTGAAGTGATCAACAGCTGGCTTGAAGGTGCAGGCAAAGAAAAAATCAAGGTTCTCGAAGGAATCGAACTCTCGCAGGCCGTCGCCCGCGGTGCTACCTATTTCGGCATCGCCAGAGAGGGTCAGGGCATAAGAATTCGTGGCGGGGTTTCTCAGGCTTACTATCTCGGCATCGAATCATCGCTGCCGGCCGTGCCCGGCTTCAAACCGCCACTCAAGGCACTTTGTGTCGCCAGACAGGGAACAGAAGAAGGAACGGTTCTCGATGTTCCCGGGCGTACTTTTGGCCTGGTCATCGGCAAGAAGGCAGAGTTCAGGTTTTACAAATCAAATTGCCGGCGCGAGGATGAATTTGCGCAGATGATTGAAGAAATTGACGAAACATTTGAAGACACCAGTGCTCTTCAAGTTGAATTGCCAGCCTATGAGGGCATGCAGGCCGGCGATCTTGTCGATGTCGGGCTGCAGATTGCCATTACCGAAATCGGCACCCTCGAAGTCTACTGCCTGGCCCGCCGGGGCGACCATCGCTGGAAACTTGAATTCAACGTCAGAGACAGCATGAAATAATGAGCAGAATCAACGCCGCCGCTTCCCGCTTCATAATCGGCATCGATCTGGGCACTACGCAATGTGCCCTTTCTTACGTTGATCTTGAAGACAAAAACCTTAAAGTTCGCAATCTTGAAATATCGCAACTGGTGAGCGGCGGCATGATCGAAAGCCTTCCGACCCTGCCTTCGGTCATCTACCTTTGCGAAGAGGGCCGTGAAGTCAATCGCCCGACCTGGATGACGCAGAAAGACTTCATCATCGGGGCTTATGCGAAAGAACTGGGGTTTGAGATTCCGGGGCGTTTCGTTCACAGCAGCAAGTCATGGCTTTGTCACCCACGCGCCGAACGCCAGTCACCAATATTACCCTGGCAGAGCGAAGTAAGCGAAAGCAAGATCTCGCCAGTCGAGGCCGCAACCGAATATCTCAGCTACATGATCTCCCTCTGGGATGCCACCATAGGCAGCCAGGATGAGTCTTTTGCCTTTCTGCGTCAGAAGGTCATCGTTACGGTACCGGCCTCATTCGACCCCTCGGCCCGCAACCTGACCCTCGAGGCCATAGAAAAGGCCGGCATCAAATCTGTTTCGCTGATAGAAGAACCACAGGCAGCCTTCTACGACTATCTGCAGCGCAATCCTAAAACGATGGTGGGCGAACTCAAGGGTGTCGATACGGTTCTCGTCATCGACATCGGTGGCGGTACCACCGACTTCAGTCTGATCAAAATCAGCTGGTCGAATGACCGCGACTACCCTGAATTTGCGCGACTGGCTGTCGGGCCGCACCTGCTGATTGGCGGCGACAATCTCGATCTGGCGCTGGCCCGCAGAGTTGAGGCTGAGTTTAAACACCGGGGCCGAAAACTGGCCGGCAAGCAGTGGCTGACTCTTCTTACCCAGAGTCACACGGTTAAAGAGCAGGTTCTTTCAGAAGAATTGTCAGGAAAAGTTGCCTTCAACCTGGCGGGCTCAGGCAGCAAAGTGCTGGCCGGTGCCGCCAAAATCAGCCTTGAAAGTGAAGACATCAAGAAAACGCTGATCGATGGTTTTTTTCCGCTGGTCGGCGCTGACGAAATGCCAGATGAAGACAACACTCTCGGTCTTTCTGAAGCCGGCCTGCCATTTACCCGCGATGCCGCCGTCACCAGACACCTGGCCTCATTTCTGCGCGAAAACGATGTTAAACCCGATGCCATACTCTTTAACGGTGGAACAATGAAGGCAGACTGCCTTCGCAACAGGCTTTTTGAAGTGCTTAGCCTGTGGCGGGGTGCCGAACCCAGGGTTCTCGAAAACCCGCACCCGACACTGGCGGTCGCCGCCGGGGCAGCCTATTACGGCCTCGTTACCCTCGGCCTCGGGCAAAAGATTCAAAGCGGCAACCCGGTTTCTGTATATCTTGGCATTGGCACGGCTAAATCATCGGGCGGCGGGCGGCATGTGCCCGAGCAGTTGATGTGCATTCTGCCCAAAGGCAGCGAGGCCGAAAAAGATTATCACATGGCCGGAAAAACTCTCGGCATCGATCTGAGCCGGGATTCGGCCTTTTATCTATTTTACACTCCCACCCCGCCGAAGGCTGAAGAATCAGGTCGGCTGATCAAATTTAATTCAAGGCGCTATCTGTCGCTGCCACCCTGCATTCTCAAGGCCCGAACCAGCAAAGGCGAAAAGCAGGTTGAAATTCGGGTCAGACTTAGAGAAACCGGTTATCTGCAGATTTTTTGCGAAGAAATCGGCGGCAGTTTTTCTCAGGAACTACGTTTTGATCTTGGCGAAAGCGAAAAGAGCAGCAAAGGCGCTGCTGATGCCCCGGCAAAGCGGCGCGTGCCGCTGACCGCAACGCAATTGAAAAAAATAGATCAACTTCTTGATAGCGCCTTTGCCGGAAAAATAGAATTCAATATCGTCTTCAAGGAACTCGAAGGTATCATTGGTTCGTCACGCACCAACTGGGATGCAGAAATGCTCAGACAGTTGTTTGACCTTTTCATTGTTCGAGAAGATGAATTCAGGTCATGCCAGGGCTCTCTGGTTCTCTGGTTCAGATTACTGGGGTTCTGCCTGCGCCCCGGCTTCGGAGTTCAGGGTGACATCGCCAGAGTCGACCGTCTCTGGCAGATGATCGATGACAAGCACGATCACAGCAATGCCGAGTTCTGGTCTGAGCTCTGGATAATGTGGAAACGCATTGCCCCCGGCTTGTCACACGAGCGCCAGGAAGCGCTCAAAAGCAGGCTTGAACCGGTTCTTTTTCAGACCAGACGGCGCGACAAAAAAGAGCGCGAAATTGGTCAGCATGAGCGCAACCAGCTCTGGCGGCTTCTAGGTCACCTTGAGCGCATATCCGTCGCCGAAAAAGAGCGTATCGGCTGGTGGATCATCAAGGCACCCACGAGCTATGGCGTTGACGCGGTCGCGCTATCAACCCTGGCACGCCTTGGTGCCCGCGAACTTGCTTACGCACCCGATTCAGCCCTGGTTGGGCAGGCGGTTGCCAACGCCTGGGTTGAACAGCTTCTAAAAAAGGCCATACCGGGCAATTCATATCTCGACACTGCCCTGCGTGAAATTGGCCGCAAAACCGGCGACCGCCTGGTGCAGATCGATGATCTGCTGCGCAAAAGCATTCTCGATATTTTCAAGAAAAAATTGCGCAAAAAAGCCTTTATTCAGCCACTTTTAAAAGCGGTGCGCCTCGAAGAAAAAGATCTGGCGGAACTGGTCGGCGAGTCTTTGCCCTCTGGCTTCGTCTGGGTAAAAGACAACACCTGACTGCCATAGCAAGCGACTATCACGGCAGCAGAACTGGGCAACGGCTTAAATCAGCAGGCTATGGCTCAAACGTTGTCGAGATTAAGCTTGATCAGTTCGAAGATTTTAACAGCCTGCTGCTTGCCACGTATTTCTGTGAACGGCATTTCTTCGGCTTCGACAAAGTCTTTGACCAGATTATGTGTCGAACCTGAAAAAATGATTTTTGAATGCCTGCCTTTTTTTGAAGCACTTTCGAGGCGCGAGGCAAGATTCACTTCGTCACCGATAACCGTCAGATCTTTGCGGCGCGAACTGCCGACATCGCCAAGCAGCACGGTGCCGGTACTTATACCGATGCCGATATTGATGGTAAAAAGCCCAAGATTTGTACGGTTGTGATTGAGCTTTTTGACGAAACGCTTCATCTGCACAGCAGCTTTAACTGCACTCAGAGAATGGTGCTCGGGGGTTGTATGATGAAAAACTGCCATGACCGCATCACCGATAAACTTGTCGACACGACCATAATTGCTGCGAATGATCGGTTCAACGCCGCCGAGAAATTCGTTCAGCAGGGCAAAGATTTTATCAGGGGTGTTTTCTTCGGTCAGGCCCGTAAAATTGCGGATATCAGAGAATAGAATTGTGGCTTCGATGTGTTTGCCGGCGTGAATGGTTGCGTCGGCATCATCTTGAATTGCTTCGAGTACTGAATCTGAAACGTAAGCCTGCATTTTTTCGCGTTCGCGCAAACCGCGCACCATGTCGTTTATGGTCTGGCTCAGGCGGCCAATTTCATCGGTTCCCATGTCGGGAAGGATAATATTGAGGTTGCCTTTGCCCACCAGCTGGGCTGCGGCATCGATGCGGCTGATTGGCACCAGCAGGCTTGAAGCGAGCAACAGGCTCAGCAAAATTGTTCCAATGATGGCGGCCACAACCAGGCCACCAAAAACAATGCCGGCCTCGCGCAGACGCTGTTCCATTCTCCGGGTCGAAGAAAGAAGGCAGGGAATGAAGCTTTGTCTCGGCATCGAAGTCAGCGGTTTGATAAGGTAAAGAAAGTTTTCGTCGCCGATTCTGACCTGACCAGATTCTTCAACTTTCAGGTCGTATGAGCGCTGAAAGACATTTTCGAGGAGTGGCCAGACATCTGATTCGGGAGGAAAATGCTTCTCTGCCTTGAAGGTTGTATAAAACGACAATTCAGGGCGGACAAGCGAGTTTTCTTCTTCGGGAGAATCTGCTGCCAGGCGGTTCATGGTAAATTCACGGCTGGCAAAATGTTTTTCAAGGAAATGTTCTGGCAGGTGCACGAACAGCGGCCAGAGTTTGCCGTCAATGCGTGCGTTTATCGACATGAAATACATGTGTTGATCCATGTATGCGTAATAACGCAGGTGGGTCGGACGAGAAAAATCGAGACTCGAGCCCAGGCCCTCAAGAACCCCTTCAAAT
>JAQUZA010000093.1 GCA_028691595.1 Candidatus Rifleibacteriota bacterium | reverse complement strand
GAAGAATCGCTTCGGCATCGCTTACCTTTTTGAGATGGAATTTGGCAAGAGCCATATAGTAACAGGCTTCGGCATTTTCCGGTTCAATTTTAAGCAGGCTGTCGAGTAGAACCGAACCGGCTTCATAATGGCCAACCAGAACATTGCCCACTCCCAGATCTTGATAAATGCGTTTTTTCATTTTTGGTGAGGCATCGAGCTCGCCGTTAACAAACCTCGAATAGAGCCTGATCAGGCCATTCCAGTTTTTAAGCTGCTTATAAACTTTTCCTAACAGGAAATTCGCGCGGGAATGGTCAGGAACTTTTTCGAGGAAGGTCTGCAGATAATTTTTGGCCTGTTCGTGTTCGTCCTGGTCTGCAAGCATTATGCCCATATAGAGAAACACGTTGTCAGGCGGTTGTTCATCAGTCTCAAGAACCTTGTTAAACTCGCTGACAGCTTTTTTATACTTACCGATGTTGTATGCTTTCAAACCCTGGCGATAATGTGACGAAACTTTCTTTTCGCTGCCATCGTTATCATCATCACCTGCATCGTCATCGAGGTCGCCCGGGGCAGGAAGGTCGAGCATACCCATGGAAAGATCGACCGGAGAATCGGCAGAAGTCTCGTCACCGTTGTCTTCAGAGAAATCCATTTTTTGAGAATCTGATGGCGACTGTTCGCTGTCAGAAATCTTAACTTCAGGGGCCGGCATTCTTGGTTTCTCTTCGACCTCAATGGTTTCGAGGCTACGAAGCAGGTCTTCGGGCATATTATCACCCTGACCAAGAATTTTAATGCTGCTGATAAGCGATGGAATCAGAACACCAACCTGGTGTTCGTGTCTGACATGCGCGAAGCGTTCGACGAGATCATCGAGAATCTTGCGATCGCCGGCTTTAATAAGCACTTCACTCAAAGCCTGAATAACACCGGGGTCTTTCTGTTCAAGTCTGGGAGCAACCGACTTAACACCTTCAACCCCGCCAATGGCGGCAACGGCAGCCAGCAGAGCTTTAACCACCTGCAATCTTCTATCTTTAACATGAAGCTTGATTGAGGTAAGAGCCTCTTCGACCGGATGAGAAGCAAAAAAATTCATGCAGGCCTCAAGATTCGGGGCGGCGCGTTCGGTTTTGAGCAGGCCCAGAATTTTTTTGTGCGGGAAGTTGGCAATTCTCGCTGCCATATCGATGGCGTGTTTTCTGATCCATTTGTTGTTGTCTGAGAGGGCTTTTTCGAGCTGATTGCAGACAAAATCAGACGGGAAATTGCGCAGCGACTGAATCATTCTTTTGCGCACGGCTTCATTATGGTCGGTTACCAGAATTGCTGCCAGATCCTGGTATTCATTGGGAGGAATCATGCCAAGGATGAATGCAGCGCTTCGGCGCAGCTGCACATCGCTTGAGTTAACCATTTCAACGATTTCCGGTTTGATCTTTTCGGGGTCAAGACGCGCCAGAGCCAGAATTGAGTTTGCCCTGATACGGTTATTCGGGTCATGAAGCGAAGGCTCGATTCTGGTTTTTATTTCGTTTTCGGGCAGATTCAGGTTACCGACAGCTTCAATAGAGTTGGCTCTAAGTCGCGCATCTCTTGCTGCCAGGCCCTGATCAAAAATTCCAAGCAGGGTAACGCTTCTGAATCTGGCCAGGAATGAGATCATAAGGGCTTTTCGTCTGAGATCGTCATCCTGGTGATACTTTTCAATAAGAATCGGTATGGAATCGAGCTCGCGCATAATACAGAGCAGACGTAGAATGGTCATTGAGATCCATTCGTCCGGGTCAGATACGAATTCGCACATTGCCAGGGCAGCTTCTTTGCCGCCAATATTAAAGAGACTGTTGGCAGTCTGAAATCTGACGTGGCGGTCGGCATCGGCGAGAAACGATTTCAGTTCGGCAACGAGTGCCGGCTTTTTCCGGTTTCCGAGGCATTCGACAACAACTTCGCGGTGAGCCGATCTTTCGTTTTTAAGTAGTTCAAGCAGAAAGCTCTGGATTTCTTCATTATCGAATTTGTTAGCGGCAACAATTGCTTCTTCCTGGTCGGGGTGCGTCTGCAGGTAACTGAAGATCGAGCCAATAGACTGGTTCAAGCCAACTTCTGCCATCAGCATTATCAGTTTGGCTTTGGTAGCTTCAGAAAACTTTCCACCCATGTGGTTATTGACCGCTGCCGAAATTTTTTCACGAATATCGAGTATGCGTTTTAAGGCTATTTCATTCATTCTTCCAACTCCTGCAGCAGGCTTTTAACAACAGTTTGATCGATACTGTCGTCTCGCATAAGCTTTTCGAGGCTGTCTTTAAGGGGAACGCAGCCTTCGCGGCGGGCCATAATCATGGCCGAACCCATCTGATTATATTTTTTATCGCGAATCAGATTTTTGATGCCTGAGGTGACAAGCATCAGTTCATAAGCGACCCTGGGAGCCTGCAATGGGTCTACGCAAGGTATAAGCATCTGGGAAAAAATACCCAGCAGACTTAGACTCAGCTGCGATCGGGCTTCTTCCTGTTTCCCCGGGGGGTAGAGACTGACAATGTGCTCGATCGTCTGGGCAGCACCCGTCGTAGGCAGAGACGAGATTACCAGATGGCCGGTTTCTGCGGCCATGAGAGCTTGTTCAACAATACTTCGCTCTTTCAATTCTCCGATGATCATAACATCAGGGTCTTCGCGCAAAGCGTTGGTCAGGGCTTCAGAGTAGGTGCCGATAACTCTGCCGATCTCAACCTGGGTAAAAACCGACTGGTTCGGCGTGTAAATTATCTCAACGGGGCTTTCCATGGTAATGATATGGCGGGCAAATCGCTTGTTAATTGCATCGGCCATGGCCGCCACGGTCATTGTCTTGCCTGAACACGAGGGGCCGGTTACCAGAAACAGCCCGCGTGGCCTGGCAGCAATTTCGATAAGAGAATCCGGGAGTCTGAGTTCTTCAATGGTCGGCACTTTTGAAGGAATGAAGCGGAAAGATCCGGCAAGACCCTCGCGTTGTTGAAAAATATAATAACGAATGCGACTGCGATTATAACGGTATTGAAAAATGGAATTTACGAAGAAGCTGGTGCGCAATTCTTCCTGCTGGGCGGCGTTGATAATCGGCAGGAAAAGATCGTACATCTGTTGGGGAGCGAGGGCTTCGTCTTCTGAAATGATCAGATGACGGTTAACACGAAAAGATGGTGGTGCACCAGGCTTGAGAATCAGGTCGCTGGCACCGAGTTCGATTGCCCGCTCAAAATATTCAAATACTTCGGGTCTCATGCCGCACCTCCAGGGCCATCTAATTCTTCAATTTTGCGTTTGACATATGCTTTGTTGTTGGCTCGCATCATGGCCTCATTTTTATCGACTTTGCCGCTGGTTACAAGGTCGGCAAGAGAATTATCAAGAGAAACCATACCGGCACTTGAACCAGATTCCAGATACGAACTGATAAGGTGAACGCGATTCTCGTTTATCAGACCCCTGACGGCAGGGGTATTGATAAGAACCTCGAAAGCGGCGAGTCTACCACGCCCGAGTTTTCGTGGCACAAGCGTCTGGGTCACCACCCCCTGCAGGTGGGAAGAAAGCCGGCCAAGCACCTGGGCATGCAGGTTTTGTGGAAACAGGTTAACAAAACGATCGATAGCTTGAATTGCCGTATTGCTATGCAGAGTCGCGAAAACGAGCTTTCCTGATTCGGCGGCCAGCAGAGACATTTCTACGGCATCGGCGTTACGCAGTTCGCCGACCATAAGCACATCGCAATCCATTTTCAGTGCTCCCCTGATGCCATCTTCGAAATTCAGGCAGTCGACTCCGACCTGCCGCTGGCTGATCAGGCTCTGCTCATCTTCAAAAAGGTATTCTATCGGGTCTTCGATGGTAACGATGGTCTTGTGATAGGTGGTGTTGATATGGGTAATGTAGGTAGAGAGGGTTGTCGATTTACCGGCACCGGTTGCCCCGGTCACAAGAATGATGCCCTTCTGGCGGTCAGCGAGTTTTCGCCCTGACATGGGCAGTTCAATATCATTAAAAGAAAGATGCTTGAACGGAATAACCCTGAAAACTGCGTTTCCGCCATGCAGATCGTTGAAGAGATTGACCCTGAAACGGGCATTCATAAAGCTGTAGCCCAGGTCAAGCTTGCGGTGTTTCACGAAGTTAACCAGTTGGAGGTCGTCAAGTATTGCCTCGAGCATTACCTCGTAGTCATTCACCGATATGACAGGCATATCCTTGATCAGACGCATCGAACCATCTATGCGCAAAATCGGCGGGTAGCCCACCTTAAAATGCAGGTCAGAAGCACCCTTTTCAACACATAGTTTCATCAGCTCAAAAATCATGACTCCTCCAGCCTCTGTTCATTCCTTGCTTGACTCGATTTTTGCCAGCTTAATCTGCAGTTTTCCATCTATACACACACCTGCCCACTGGCTGGTAGAACACAACTTAAGAGCTACCGCGCTGAGAAAGTCGCAATTTTAGAGGGCAGACTGCCAGATCAACGATGACAAAAAAAAATATTACTCACGACGAAATACAAAGTTGTGCAATTTTACCAGAAAAATCAAATTATTTCCTGAAAAAATGACTTTTGCCATTGTGTTAAGCACCTGTTATAATTCACGTCGGTATTTTTTATTATATATTCAAAGATCAGAGTCATAAATGATAGAACTTCAGGGTGTATCGAGAATCTTTCCGAATGGTGTCAGGGCGTTAAACAATATCAGCCTTTCCATCAATCCGGGCGATTTTGTCTTTCTGGTTGGCCCTTCAGGAGCCGGCAAAAGCACCTTTTTGCGCATGCTTTTTCGTGAAGACGTGCCGACCGAAGGCAAAATACTTATCGACGGCAAAGACATCACTACCATGCCCGAAAACCGAGTTCCCTACCTGAGAAGAAACCTCGGCATCGTCCTTCAGGATTTTCAGTTACTGAAAAGAAGAACGGTTGCCGAAAACGTGGCATTCGGTCTGCGGGTAATCGGGGCATCTGCCACTGTCATCAGCAACAGAGTCCAGGAAGCACTCGAACAGGTCGGGCTTTCCCACAAGCGCCGCATGTTTCCCACTGAACTTTCTGGTGGTGAACAACAACGCGTCTGTATTGCCAGGGCCATAGTCAACAACCCGCTGATTTTAATTACCGACGAACCTACCGGTAATCTCGACCCGATGATTTCCCAGGAAATCATGCAGTTGTTTCTCGAAATCAATTCCCGCGGCACCACAATCGTAATGGCTACTCACAACCACAATCTCGTTAACAAACTGCGCAAAAGAGTACTGGCACTGGTAGATGGCCAAATCGTCAAAGACGAAGCCTGTGGTACTTACGCCTATGAATAACCACACCGGGAGCGAGCACGCATGTCTCTTGCAAATCTGAATTTTTTTATGAGCGAGGCGGCAACCAATCTTCGCCGCTCGGCGATGATGTCATTCATTACCACTTCTACCATCGGCATAGCCCTGGTGATGATGGGTGCCTTTCTTCTGGCCACCATGAACATGGAGTCGTTTCTGCTGCAAATGCAGTCAGAAGCCCTTGTAACCGCCTACCTTAAACAGGAAGTCTCGATCACCGATGCCAAGACCCTCAGTCTCAGGCTTACCAGTCTCGATGAAATCGAAAACATTCAGGTCGTAACGCCCGAGCAGGCGGCCAGAGAGCTTTTTTCCAACCCTGACGACCAGCAGTTACTGCAGATTGGCATAACAGCCGAAGATAACCCGTTGCCCACCACTTTGCGTATGAAGGTCAAAGCTGGCAGTCAGCTGCAACCGCTGCTGGCAAAGCTGAAAAATGAGCCGATGATAGACAATTTCAGCTATGGAGAAGAACTTTTCCGGCAATTTCAGGGGTTATCCCACCTCCTCTGGGTTTCCAGCCTGGCAATAGTGGTATTACTGGGGCTTGCTTCACTGTTTATTGTCTATAACACTGTCAGACTGACACTTTTTATGCGCCGCGAAGAAATAATCATCATGAAGCTTGTCGGTGCCACAAACTGGTTTGTCAGGGGCCCATTCGTTGTCGAAGGCTTTATCCAGGGAATGGTCGGCTCTTTTCTGGCGATCCTGGTTCTTTTTTCGAGCTATCGCTTTGTTTTGGGCAAGCTCGCCGAATTGATTCCATTTTTCGCCGCTGACATTGGTTTTGAGCAACTTTTCAAACTATCTGCCAAACTTTTCATGATGGGTATCGTCCTGGGTATTTCCGGAAGCCTGCTCTCTTTAAGAGATATCAGCCGGTTCAGCAAATCAACACCAGAAGGGGTATGACATGCCGCGGTTCATGACTTTAACCATGGCTGTCATTTTAGCCGGCAGTTGTTTTTTGTCTGCCAGACCAGCGCCTGCAGCTCCAAAAGGAACCCTTTCCACAAATGAGCTGCAAAATGAGATTGAATCAATAAACCTGCAGCTCGACTACCTCAAACTTAAAGTCAGTGACAGCAAAAAGAAGACACACCAGCTCGAAACCCGTATAAAAGCAAAGAAAACCGAAGTTGCGCAACTTCAATCTCAGATTGATCAGCTGACCCTCAGCCAGAAAGAGACTCTGGCGCAGATCGAAAAACTCGAAGCCGACTCAAAAACCGAAAGAGAACAGCTCAAAAATCTTCTCTCGCGTTTTAAATCGAGACTTGTTCAACTGCATAAAATCAAACAGGGCACTCTGCTGAGTTCAGTCGTATCGGCGCGCGATCTCAACTCTTTTCTCAATCGCTACCAGATGGTTAAATACCTTCTCGAAAGCGACAAAGAACTGATTCAGGAGCTTAAAGAGCGTGATCTGCAACAGAAAAAGCTTGCTGCCGAAATGCAAAAGAAGCATCAACATCTTGAAGCAGGCAAGATAGAACTTGACGAAAAGCAAAAAAAACTCGACCGCGAAAATTCGGCCCTGAGTGCCATGCTTTCAACAGTTCTACTTGAAAAGAAACTTTTTCTGACCCGCGAAAAATCGCTGGCAAGTGCCAGAAATCAGCTTGAAAATGAAATAAGCAGAGCAGAAAACACAATAAAGGCAGCCGGGTTTGAAGAAGAGCTGCAAAAACCTGCCGATAAACCTGCCCCCCCCCGAAAAAAGCCACCTACAGAAACAGCGCTGGCAGCTACAGCCCCTGAAGCCGCCAGAATAATGCGTTTCTCATGGCCTGTCGAAAAAGGCAGCCGGGTTGAAGTAAAAGAATCTGGTGACGAAACATCTGCTGCTCTACAGATCAAGGTCAATGCCGGCAGCGAAATAATGGCTGCGGCCAAAGGCAAAGTCCTCTACAAAGGCACTATCAGCGGTCTTGGCGATGTAATTATCATCGGGCATCAAAGAGGTTTCTCAAGCGTTTATGCCCGTCTTGACGATATCTGGGTCGGCCTGAACCAGATAGTAGAACAGGGCGAAGTAATCGGCAGAATAGCCGGTGGCCGAAATCAGGCACTGCATTTTGAAATCAGGTTTGGCGGCAAGAAGCAGCAACCCCTGACCTATCTGCCAGTTGGGGCGCGCTGACCACCGGGTCGGTTAAGTTGTTTTTTTGTATTATATTTTCGGTTGTGCTAGAATTATCGCATATAAACTTTTACAGGTGTTTGAAGGAGCTTTAAATGGTCAGAAAATTTTTCCGCAGCATGGTAATCATTAGCGTTGCATTCGGGCTCCTTTTCTTTGTTTTAAGCCAGAGTGTCTCTGCCTCATCGACCAACCTCACATACTTTAAGTCGCTTGACCTTATTCGCAAGGTTCTTGAGCTGATAAAATCTGACTACGTCGAAGAAAACATCGATGAACAGAAGCTTATTTATGGTGCTATCGAAGGAATGCTCAAAAAACTCGACGACCCATATACACGCTTCATGGAACCAAAGAGTTTTAAAGAAATGCAGGTTGAGACCCAGGGTGAATTCGGCGGTCTTGGCATTGTGATCTCAATAAAAGACCGTATGCTTACTGTAATTTCGCCAATCGATGACACACCTGCAGCCAGAGCCGGTATTCTCGCGGGTGATATGATTATCAAGATCGATGGCAAAGACGTAATCGACATAGCTCTGCATGATGCCGTCAAGCTTTTGCGCGGCCCGGTTGGCAGCAAGGTCAATCTGTCGATAATTCGTGAAGGCGAAAGAGAATCGAAAGATTATGAACTCGAACGGCAGATAATCAAGCTTCCCAGCGTCAAATACTGGGTCGTCGCTCCGAATATCGGCTACATCAGGCTTACCCAGTTTATTCAAACTTCATCTGAAGACCTTGAAAAGGCAATGATTGACCTCGAAAAGAATGGTGCCAGGTCGATAATCCTCGATTTGCGCAACAACCCGGGCGGTTTGCTGACTTCGGCAGTAGAAGTTGGCCGCAAGTTTATTCCCAAGGGCGATATCGTTTCTATTAAAGGCCGCGATGGCGAAGAAAACACCTACAGTTCCTTCTTCAAGTATCATCCTCTGCTGCCTCTCATCATTCTCATCAATGAAGGTTCTGCGTCTGCCTCTGAAATCGTTGCCGGTGCCATAAAAGATAATAAGCGCGGTCTGCTGCTCGGCAAGAAGTCGTTCGGCAAGGGCTCTGTTCAGACAGTTATCTCACTTAACGACGGTTCGGCAATGGCGCTCACCACTGCCCTGTATTACACTCCATCCGGTGTAAACATTCATAAATCCGGCATTACTCCTGATATTGAAGTCGAACTTCCAAAGCTCGACGAAAGCAAACAGGAAGAAATTCGCAAAGCCGTTGAACTTGACCAGAAGTTTCTGCAGAAACTCAGCAACGCTCATAATCAGCCAAATGGCAAAGCTGAGGCTGCCTCATTGCCGGTGAAGGTCGAACTGAGTTCTGGCACCATAACTGTAACCACCGGCACGGCCTCTGAATCTCACAAGCTCAGCGGTTTTGTCGAACCTCCCGACAGCTTTACACATGGCAAGCTCGAGCAGTATGTCGTTAACCCTTACGATACACAGTTACAGCGAGCCATAGACATTCTCAAATCTACCAACGTCTTCATGCCGCTGATGGATTCTAAGGAATAAGGGCCAGACATCAATGCCAGACAACACCGGGCCGATAATTCAGCACAATAAAAAATCAGGCGTAACCCTGATCGAAATACTTATTGTCACTGTAATTATCGGCCTGATGGCTTCACTTGCTTTTCCGGTTTACAAGATCATGCAGCAGCGCGAAAAAGAGCGCCGCCTTAAGAAAATTCTCAATGATGTGCGTTCAGCCATTGCCGGCAGCAAGTCACAATTATCGACAACCGCCTTCAGTGAGGGGTTTAGAACCCAGATCAGAGTTCATGGCATCGAAGCCATAAAAGCTGCTCACATTGCAGAGCCTGACCCGGCCATAGCCTCGGCCGCGATAGCAACCTTTGTTCTCAGTCTCACCGAGACGGTTGCGGGTTATCCGGGCAACCCGGCATCGCTGACCGCCACTGCCCATGAAGTCACAGTAGCGACCGGGCCAACGCCGGCCTCTGCAAACACCGGAGATGTGACCATTAACCTGCAGACAAGGTTTTTGCGCAGTATTCCACCCCACCCTTTTCAGGGCTGGTATCCGACTGCCACCTGGACCTATCAACCTGCCTATCCTCAGAAGCAACCGCCGAAAACCGAGGCAGAATGGTCTGCTGCCGGTTATTATGGGGTTGTTGACATAAAATCAAAAGGCGCTGGCATGGCCCTGGACGGGAGCAACACCGATGACTGGTAAACCTGCATCCGGGTTTTCACTTTTCGAAATGCTTCTGGTTGTTGCGTTAATTGGCGTAATAACCGCAGCTACCATGCCAGTGGCTGAACTTATGTTCATCAAATCCAAAGAGGCAGAACTCGAAAGCAATCTGGCCGCGATCAGACAGGCCATAAGCCTCTACAAACGTGACTGCCGCAACGTCATTGTCCGGCAGCTGCAAAAAGGCTACAGC
>JAQUZA010000092.1 GCA_028691595.1 Candidatus Rifleibacteriota bacterium | reverse complement strand
CACACATGGATGTAGTTAAGGTCTGCAAGATTCGCAAAGAATTTCTGCTCACCCGACTCCTTGCTCCGCCGTTTTATCGCTTCACCCTGTTTTCACACAAGGGTGCCACCATTGAAAAAGGCCTTGCCAACAGCATCTTCGTCAAAGACGATGGCAAGCTTAATGACTCTCCAAGACCGATGGTCTGCCTGAATCGCCTGATTCGCAAAAAGAAAGAGGGAATCGAAGGCCTCGACTTTCGCTTTAACCGGGCTGACAACATTGTCAAATCCGGCAGCCCTTCTTTTGTCGAAAACGGCTGGATATACCTTGGCGGGCGCGGTCAGCAGAAAGATTCAAAGGGCGAAGAGGGGAACCTCATTCTCAACGTGCTGACAGGCAGCCACGATGATATGCTGGAGAAAGCTTTTGGTGAATACTTCCACTTCTATTTTAATTCAAGTTCAGCAGGCTGGCTGATTTTAAAAGACTGGTCGAAATGGTTGAACACTCAGATACCAGGTAACGAAGACCCAACAAACCCCGAAGCCAGCAGGATTATGCTTGCCTTTGTCGATTATGGTTATTATCGTGGACTCTGGGAAATCCCCTTCAGACATAATTATCTCTTCAAAACCGCAATTTCAATGTACAAGGCCCGCATTAATGAAGATATCAACAGGGGTAATGCCATGCACCTGTTCGGTACTCCGGCCCTGTGTACTCCGACGCTGGTTTTTGGCAAAATCAAGCGCCGCTTTGCCAGAACCTTTGCCTTTTACTTCAGCGAATCAGCCAGGGTCTACCCTCTGCGAGCCTTTACAAATGATTCTTCGGTCAGCACTTTTATCGATACCGAAATTTATGAATGGTATAAAGATGTAAACGGCGATGATGCTGATGAGAATCTGATTCAGACCTTTATGACCGCTTTTAACAATAAGGTCAAAGCAACTGAATATCAGCTGGGTTTAAGCGATCAAACCCCGCCTCTTTGCGGTCTTGACCCTGAAATCCGTGACTGGGAACCATATATTACCGCTCTCCATAATATATGTGATCCGGGTGGCCCTGATCGTCCCTGGTCAGATGTTGTGCCATCGAATGGTTATATTGATGCCGGCCCTGAATCGATCTGCAAAGAAGACTATGAATTCAAGAACGACAAAGAAATTTACTATAATGGCCGCCTCAGGCAGATTCAGCCGGGTGACGAATATCTTCGTGATCGTGTCAGTTACCGGATTCCAGGTGAACAGGGTAAACCAACAACCCTGAGCAAATGCGATTTTTTCAATAATCACTTCATGATCGAAGAGAATGACAAAAAGATGGTTTACCTTAACCAGATAATTAGCTTTGACGGTGATCTGATCATTGATGAACCCCTCGAAATTGCTAAAGGCGGCATAATAATCTGCAGCGGCAAAATTGATGTCCAGGCACCGATTATCAACCCTTATGCGACACAGATACCCGACAATCCCGATGCCTTCGGGTATCTTACCTTGATTGCCGACAAGGGCATAACCATCTCGGCCGGAAAGTCTATTTCAGGGCCGCTTCCACAAACGCACGGCTTTTTTATAAGTGTAAACGACGGAAATGGCAGGGTGACAGTAACCAGGCCTTTACATATAATCGGTGGGGTCAGCAGTGATCATATCGATGATCTGGTCAAACACGGGTGCATTGTTGAATGGGGCTTTGAGCCCGCTGAATTCGCAGGTGGAAAAGACATATCCGCCTCCCATTTTTACGGTCTGGCCATGGGGCCGCGCGATCTCGAAATAATAACAGAAGAATAAAAACTTTTTGCAAAGAAGCCGGTAGTATTTAATGAACATGCAGGGAAAAACTGATGTTGAGCTGGTTAAGCAGGTGCTTGCCGGCGAAATCGAAATGTTTTCCGAACTTGTCGAACGTTACGAAAAGCTGATTTTCAGCTATCTGCTCTCGCGCATCAATGATTTACAGGAGGTAGAAGATATTGTTCAGGATACTTTCGTTAAAGCGTTCCGTCATCTTGCCTCCTATGATTGTGAGCGCAAATTCGCCGGCTGGCTTGTTACCATCGCCCGCAATCTGCTTATCGATTCAAGAAAAAAGTCCGGGCGAAACATTGCTTCCACAGACCTGGTGACTGATGTTCTTCTCGCCGACAGTGCCAAAGAAAACAGAAGTCACCCTCCCGAAATAATTATCAGACGCGAACAGTTCCGAAAAATTGTTCAAATGATCCAGGAATTGCCCGAAGATCTTCGTACACCGTTTCTGTTAAGGGTTGTAAACGAACTCCCATACCAGGAGATATCTGAAATTCTGAACCTGCCGTTGCAGACGGTAAAAAACAGAATTTTCAAGGCCAGGGGCCTCCTCCGGGAGAAAAGAGAAACCTATGAAGAAATGCCCTGAAAAAGAAATCCTGATGGCCTATGTTGATGGTGAACTCGAAAATGATGAGCGCGCCAAACTTCGTGTGCACCTCGAAAAATGCAGCAAATGCGCAAAAGAAGTTGCTGCCATTTCTGAAGACTCACTTATCATAAAAACCGGTATCGATGAATTGTTTGCCCGCCACCGCGTTAACGACAAAATAATGGCAGAAATTCAAAAATCACGTGTTCCGGTTGCAACGACAAAAGATAACGAAGTCGTTAACCCCTGGTGGCAACGTCTGTTGTGGCCCGCCCTTGGTCTTGCCCTTCTCTTTCTGGCCATTGTCATGTTGATTCCGTCAGGCCACAGATACCACGGTTCTGCGGTTTCTGTTTCTTTTCATGCTTTAAACGACGATTCAACCATCGATGGGGTTGTCGTTCCTTCTGACCAGGTTTTTAAACTTCAGGCATGCTCAAGACAGGCATTGTGCGGCAACTTTTTGTTTTCAACAGTCGCCGAAAACCCGACTGAGTTCATAATGAAAGGTACTGCAATGGTCAGTTTCGCTGACCAGGCAATAGTCGATTTTGACAAAGCTGAAGTTGAGCTCGATCTGGTTAATGGTTCTGGTGTAAACGTTCGGGTTAACAACTCGCTTGTGTCACTGACCTCAGGGTCGGTCAATTATCGCAGCTTTTCACCCCCGGTTGAAGCTGTAATCGGCGCAGTCAAAACGATAATAGCCACAGAAACCATCATCGATGAAGCGATTGACCTCGCATCATCAACAAATGTGGCTTCGGTAACGGTTGTAATTTCGGCAGATCAGCCAAAGACTGTTGTTTCAGTGGCAACGGCTACCTCTGAGCCTGTTCACAGCACAGAAACACAGATTAAAACCGCTACTGTTGTCGCTGTTGAGACAGTTGCCAGCGAGTCCGCTGAACAAGAGCATCCGGCAAGTGGTGTTGAGCATATATTCAACCCCTTTACCGACAAGCCTTTAGGGCAGGGGCAGTAATCATGAGTCGTCGCAATGCTTTTTCTCTGGTAGAGGTCATGATAGCCCTGATTTTCATGAGCTTTGCTTTTCTGCCGATTTATAATCTCTTCAGGTTTGGCAGCCAGGGTACAGTTAACAATGTTTATGAGGTCACCGGCACAAATTACGCTTCAGATTTGATAAATTTCGTCAGAGACCTGAGGTTTTACCAGATCGAGAAAGCAGGGGGCAAATCTGACAAAATCACACTCAAAAACGATGCTGAAATAAAGGCCTTTTTTGAAAAAATAGGGCTGACCGCACCCCCTGAAACCATTAAGCCTTTTGAACGCAGTCTCGAGCTCAGTCGTTTTAAAGGTGTCGATTCCCGGGGCCCGTTAGGCATTGTTGGCTGGTTAAGCGATCTGATTCAAAAGAGACGCTCAGTTCCAAATTATCTTATTAAAGTTAAGGTCGATTTTCCAAGAACTTCAGGTGGCGCAGGTAATGACGATGTCACCCTTTTCTCGCTGGTGGTAGAATAATATGAAGCGAAAAGCCTTTACTCTGATTGAAATAATGGTGATGCTCGCCATTATTTCTATGGTCTCTACGGT
Organism: Candidatus Rifleibacteriota bacterium; assembly: GCA_028691595.1. Classification (GTDB taxonomy): domain Bacteria; phylum Muiribacteriota; class Ozemobacteria; order Ozemobacterales; family Ozemobacteraceae; genus Rifleibacterium. Next base: position 6,056 of record JAQUZA010000092.1, on the reverse strand, counting down.
GGCTTACCGGCTGATGACCGGTACTTTTTCGCAGTTTTTCAAAAGTCAGACCAAATTGACGAATCTGCGGGCCGCCAGTTTGATTCTTGAGCGGCTCAAAGCCGATGTCAGATTGGCCCTGATTCCGCAAAATGATGACGAAAAACCTGTCATTGAAGGAGAGCGTCTGGCATTCTGGTTCGCTGATGACGGAGAACGCCGCAAAGTGACTTATCTATTCAAAGATAATGGCGTAGAGAGAAGTGTTCAGGGCGGAAAAACCAGAATGATAAGCATGACCAAAGTCAGCGATTTTAAAGTTGAAGAAAGCGGCGAAAACAAAAGCCGCCTCATAACCGTAAAAATCGTTGTTGACAGCGACCTCGAACAGGAAAACCGAACCGAGAACGATAAGGGGAATAAAATAGAACTTCGAGCGGTCATGTACCCCAGATTTTTTATTGAATCTCTGAGTGATGAAGAACAATACTGGAACAGGGCTCGCCAGCCCTCAGGAGGAACCACATGAAAAAGTTTGCATTACCCGTGCTGTTTCTTGTCTGCACCGCGTTGATGCCGGTAATTGCCGCCACAACTCACACCGTTCGCGAAGGTGACACCCTCTGGGATCTCGCAGCCAAACACTACGGCGACCCGACTCTTTACCCGATTCTCCTCCAGGTTAACAACATTGATAACCCACGAACAATCTTAAACGGTACAGTCATCGTTATCCCAGACAAAAGCACAATGAAGGAAATTGCCAACGAATCAGACCCCGACAAGAAAAAAGCCCTCCTCACTCAGGCTGGTGGGAAAGCGGGCAGCACCCTTGCCCCGAAAGCGAAAACCACGCCTGCAAATCCTGATCAGGTTTCACGCAGCGGTGAAGTTGACCCTGATGATACTTCATTTTCAAATATTCTTAAGGGCCCAAAAGTTACGGCAGACAAACTCATTAAAACAAATGTACCCTGAACTTTGAACCAGAAATTGCTTTTGTGCATTTTGCTGTGCACAAAAGCAATTTTTTTTTATGGTTCTTGACACTTGTTTTGCTGGAGAGTAAACTTGTCTGAGTATTGATTATCAGATTATCTTTTGTCGCCATTTGCAAGGAGTATCGTTGTATGAGGCGTAGAATTCTCAGTATTGCCTGTGGTATTTCACTCTTTTTTGCTTCTGCTGCTTTTGCCGCACCCAAAAGTCTGGTGCGCGTTGGTGGACTGAGTCCGGCGCAAATTTCACACCTTGCCACTGAAGGCTACGATATCCCCAAGACTGGCCATGGTTTTGCCGAGCTTGTTCTTGAAGGGCCTCAGATTGAAGCCTTTGCCAAAAAAGGTCATTCAATAAAAGTTCTTGTGAGAGATCTTGACGAATACGTCAAAAAAGTAAAGCAGACCCAGACCAAGAATTCTGCTTATTATACTTACGCTACCATGATCAAAAAGCTGAACGAATGGGTCGAAAAATACCCTGACATCTGCAGGCTTGAATCTATCGGCAAAAGCTGTGAAGATCGTGACATCTGGGCTCTCAAGATAAGCGATAACCCCGGTAAAAATGAACCTGAACCGGCTGCGTTGCTTATGGGTGCCCATCATGCCCGAGAATGGCCTTCAATAGAAGTTCCCATGGCAACTGCCAAAAAGCTGCTCGAAGAATACAATGGCGACCCCGAGATTACCAGACTCGTTAACGAACGCGAAATCTGGATCGTGCCCATGGTTAACCCTGATGGCGTAACCTATAGCATGGAAAAGAGCCGGATGTGGCGAAAAAATCGCCGCAACAACAGTGGAACTTATGGCGTTGACCTGAACCGTAATTATGGTTACCAGTGGGGTAATGTAGGTGCCAGTAATTCAGGCAGCTCTGATACCTATCATGGTACCGGGCCATTCAGTGAACCAGAATCATGCGCCATGCGCGATTTCGTAATTCGCGAAAAATTCCAGGCCAGTATTTCTTATCATACTTACTCTGAACTCATTCTTTACCCGTTTGGTTATGGGTATAACATTCCAAACCCTGACCAGAAGATCTTTGTAAAGATGGCAGGCGAAATGGCCAAGTTCAATGGTTATGATCCCAAAAATAGTGCTGAACTTTACCCGGCAATGGGCGACAGCGACGACTATTTCTACGGTGAAAGAAAAATCCTCTGCTTCACTTTCGAATTATGCTCGACTTTTATCCCGAATGCCAGCCAGATTCCGACTTTCAATCAGTTAAACGTTCCTGCTGCCATTTATCTCATCGATAAAGCCGGAACCTACGGCATTGTTAACCCGGACGGGCGCGAAGAGATAGTTAACAACCTCAGCCTTGACTCAAGTCTCAGAGCAATTACCGATATCGTAGAATTGTTCGGGTCTGAAGGCAATGTCGCCATGCGTAACGAGGCTCTTAAGCAACTCGAAAAAATCAGCCTGAGAACCGCAGGCATTGTTGTTGAAGAAATAAAAAGCGGTAACGCCGAAGCCCTTGATAAGGTTAAAGCAGTACCCCAGGCTAGTCTGGCCATGTCTTTTATTCGCAACCGCGTTCTCTTTGAAGATGCTCACAGATCCTCACAATACCGCCAGGATCTGATCGAAAAGTTAAAAAATTGATATATGTCTATTGAATCCTGATCGTGATATAATGAACCACCTGCAAAGGTGGTTCTTTCATTATGGCCGAAACTAAAAGATTAACAGACATTACCATATTTACCGGGTATAGCTATATAGGCTCAAGTAAAGAGTTTATCTGGATCCCCGGAGATCGCATCGGCACGAAACAGATGCCCTCGCGCTTTATTTTTAAAGGGCTTGTCTGCGAATATGATGTAGAAGCCCTCATGATCAGAAAAGATCTATATCTTCGTACCCCAGATGGCAAAGAATATATAGTCAACGATTTTCAAATCACTGATATCTCAGATGTTGAGAGTGTTGGCGGTGTTGCCCGCAATTTCGACCTGCTCTTCGAAAAATTTCCTGAGATGAAAGCCATAACCACCGGCGAAAAGGTTGTAATCAGCAAAAAAACCCAGGTGGTTGCCTTTAAAGCCGTTTCAGATGTAATTCATCAGGTTCGGGCCGGTCATGGAATTGATGTGAAGCAAACCCAGGAAGTGGCAAGTACCCTCGTCGAGGAAGTTTTGCAGCAGCCAGATGCCATAATGAACCTTATGGACATCAAATCTTTCGATGATTATACCTTTACGCATAACATCAATGTCTCAACAATTTCATTGATGATTGGTCAGGCTCTCGGGCTGCAAAAAAACGACCTTGAAGACCTCGGAACCGGGGGCATGCTTCACGATATCGGCAAGCTTAAAATTCCCTTGAGCATACTCAATAAAGATGGCAAATTGACTGACCAGGAATTTGCCGAAATGCGTTCGCACCCCAACTATGGTTATGAGATTCTTGCCAAATCAAAAGGTGTCAGTGAACGCGCCCGCATAATGGCGCTTCAGCACCACGAAAAATTTCAGGGTGGTGGCTATCCGCGTCGGCTCAAAGGCTCTGAAATCAGCCTGTTCGCAAGAATCTGCGCAGTTGCAGATGTTTACGATGCTCTTACCACCGACAGGCCATACCGCATCGCCATGACTCCCTATGAGGCAATGAAGATCCTTACCGCCGGCATGGACAGTCACTTTGACCCTGCAATACTCGGTGCCTTCATTCGTAAGTTTTCATTGTATCCTGCCGGCAGTCTCGTGCTTCTAAATGATGGTTCGATTGCTCTGGTTCTTAAAAATAACCCCACCTCGGTTATCAGACCAGTTATCAAAATTGTCGCTGATTCATCTGGAAGACGCATAAAAGAAAGGGTTGAAATAAACCTGCTTGAATATAAAGAGCTTTTTATCAAAGGGCCGGCCGATGCTTCAAGGCTGAATGTGACCGCCGGTGGCGGGATTTAGTGACCGATGAGCTCTCTTATCAGAATTTACCCGTTGCGACTGGCTCTTATGCTGATATTTTTTCTGACTCCTTGCTTTTGCCGGGCTCAAAGCATAGCCACTTCTTCTGACCTCACCCCCTCGTTTCTCAGAAACGCTGCATCTGATACATCAATGCAGGCATTTACCACAGTTGAATTACCAGACCCTGTATCTGGAAAGGGCCACCTTTCTGTCAGCATCGAAACGTTTTCGGCGCGTAATCCAAAAAGGGTAGCCCAACACGCTGTCAGAGCTGAACTCTGGCTTGGCGACCATCGCCTGGCCTCGCTCAATGACGACCTTGCCGAGGTTGACAACGAAAAAAACCGGCGGGTCTTTAATTTCCCGGATATTGAGATGGCGAGCGGTTATTATTTCATAACGGTTCGCCTGTATTCTCATGGCGATCTTCATGGCCGACGCAAGTCACACGAACAGACATTTCAGATTGGTATTCACCCAGACCGCATCAGCCGCGTTTATAAAAAGATGCCTTTTTTTCACTGGTGAAATATGAAAAATTCAGGAACCCTTTACCAGGCAAGTGAGTCTAAGTTTTTAGAAGAGGCAGAAAGCTCTCTTCTTGAAGAAATCAGACGCGGCGATCAGCGTGCATTTGCCAGACTGGTAACCATGCATGAGCGCAATGTATACCGCATCTGCTTTCGTTTTTTCGCTGACGAAAACGAAGCTTCAGATGCTGTTCAGGAGGTTTTTTTAAAGGTGTTCAGGGCAATCGGCCGATTCGAGGGCCGGTCATCGCTGAAAACATGGATATATCGCATCGCTGCCAATACCTGTATTACCCTGGCCGAAAAAAAGAAAAAAGAAAAAGACGGACTGCTGCAGACAATGGTTCAATGGTGGAATTCCCTCAAACAGGATTCTCCCGAAGAAGAAATCCTTGACCGCGAGTTGCGCCAGTTAAATCAGAAGGTTGTGAGTGAAAAGGTCGCCAGATTGCCCGAAAGTTACCGTATGCCGGTAATTCTTAAAGATATAGAAGGTCTGCCACTTGAAAAAATTTCTGAAATTCTTGAAATTCCGATTGGAACAGTAAAATCACGTATTAACCGTGGTCGTCGCCTGTTGCAGGAGTCGTTACAGGCTTATATGTATGGGAGAGCAGAATGAAAAAGTGCACGCGCTATCTCGATGCCCTTGATCATCAGGAAAACGAAAATTCGGCCCTCTGGCAGGATCTACTCCTGCATGCTTCCAGATGCCCTGATTGTGCGCTGGATATGAAAGTCAGAACCGAAATGCTTGAAAAGCTTGCAGAAACCCCGGAACCCATGTTCCCCGCAGACCTGCATCAGAGCATTCTCAATACAGTTTCCGGGCCATTATCTGCTTCAACTGTCGATGATGAACCGGGCTTTCTCGAACGGCTGTTCGAAAAATTTCTTCAACCTTTTGAAATCCTTGTTCCCGCCGCCTGCATTCTCATGTTTGTTTTTCTTCTGCAGTTAAATGCTGAGTCAGGGGCAGATTCGACCCAAAAACACCTGACCCGGGCACAGCCAAAAGCACGGGCGTTTAAAGTAGCCCAACTGCCATCGCCAGAACAGGGCTCTCTCGAACACGTATCGGGTGAAGAAGTTAAGGCTTTTCTTGCCCGGCTCGAAGAGTTTCGCCGTGAGCACCCGGAAGAACCGCTTCCAACAGCCGCTTATGTTCCTGATATTGAGCTGGTCAATGATGGAAACTTATGGAGGAAGCCATGATACGGTCAGGAAAGTTTTCATTAATCTTTTTAATGCTGTTTGCCTGGGTGTCAACCCTTAATACAGCGATCTTTTCCGCTCCTGCTGAGCTGTTTGGCACATCACTCATTGCCGACATTGCAGAAAAAGTGAGTCCGGCGGTAGTTGCCATCGAGTCGGTTCAATACGTCAGGGCCCGCCGACGGTCTGGTTCCGGAGACCCGTTTCTTGACCAGTTTTTCGGCCATCTTTTCGATGATGATTTTATGGGGCATAACAACGTCATTCCCCGGCGTGGTAATGGTTCAGGGGTTTTGATCAGCCCAGAAGGGCACCTGTTAACAAATGAGCATGTGATAACCGATGCTGACGAAATTCTGGTAAAACTTGGCGATGGTAAAACTCACAAGGCTTCAGTCATA
>JAQUZA010000091.1 GCA_028691595.1 Candidatus Rifleibacteriota bacterium | reverse complement strand
GAAACACCTGCTCCACCACAGCGCCAGGCCACTGCAATTGCCAACCCTTTCGACCAGCAGCAGCCGGCACCAGCTGCCCGGGCCAGAGCAACCACCCCTCAGCGCACGAATGTCGCTCAGCCCAGACCCCAGAACACAGCAGATCAGGCTCAGGTCATTGGTCTTGCACCCCAGAATGGCACCAGGATAACTAATTTAACTCAGCCGATCACCATTGCCTTTAACGAAGAAATAATGCCAGACACCCTGAATGAGTTCACATTCAGGCTCGAAGACGATTTTGGACCGGTTCCTGCACGTATTCACTATTTCAAGGGAAACAAGCAGGCAACTCTAACTCCGGTAGGCCTTCTTGACACCAACAAGAATTACCGCGTCGTAGTTACTCAGGGCATCACAGACACTTTTGGCCGCCCGATCAGAAGTGGCATAAATTCAATGTTCACTACTTCTTCGCCGGCCGCTTCACCTGCCGCGCCTCAGTTTGCCGCCATGCCGCAGGCAAACCCAACTGGTGAAACAGCAGAACTCGAAGGCTTTGACAGTAATTACGAAGATCCTATGGCAGAGATGGCACAGATGCAGCAGAATAACACCACTGCAAGAACTTCAGTCAGCGCCAGTTCTCCTCAAACCCCTCGCAACCTGGCAATGGCATCAGCAGTTACCCAGGGCAGAGCACCCGCTGACCGAACCGTTCGCACCCGCCCGACCGCCAAACCCGCTTCCAATCTCAATGACTTCAAAGTGACTTCAATTTTTCCGGGCGCAAATTCTAATAACATCGCCCGAAAAGCAAAAATTGCCGTCCACTTCTCTGAACAGGCCGATCCAAGAACTGTAAACAATATCAACATCTCGGTATTCGGCAATCAGGTCAGAGTCGATGGCAAAGTCATCTATGACCGACAACAGAATCGCGCTATATTTGAGCCAACCTCGCCGCTCGATGCCAAAACCGACTACAAGGTAATAGTCAGCGATAAAATCAAAAGCAGAATGGGAGAGCCTCTTACTCAGAGATTTTCCTGGCAGTTCTCGACAACCGGGACCTCCCACAAGCAGCTCATGACTAATCAGAAAACTGCTGAAGCCGATGCTTCTTTCTACATTCCTCTCGTAGACAGCAAAGTTAAACCAAATCAATCTTCAGTTTCTTCAGCGCCAAGAACTGCGCAAACAAACGGGTCGTTCAACTTTGTATCTTCAAAACACTGGGCCTTCAAATCAATGCGACACATCAGCAGTCGCGGAATTCTCAATTCATTTCCGTTCACTTTTACTGACAGTGTAACCAGGTATGAGTTTGCAAGCGCCATCAACAGCGCTCTGAGCAATCTGAAATCAATGCAGTATATGTCGAACAAGCCAAGACTGAAAGTTAACGACATGATTCAACTTCAACAGCTGGTTATTGAATTCAGAAGCGAGCTCAAATCTTATGGTGTGAACACCGCCTGGTTTGAAACTTTTCTACAGCAGCAGGGTGTCAACCTGCAACAGGTTGAAGCCCGGGTAAGAAAACTCAACAGCTGACAAATTTCAATTTAAACACAAAGGGGCTGTTTCACCAGAAGGTGAAACAGCCCCCTGTTTTATCTTGTCAAAAACAGATCTAGAAACGTTACGCCATCGGCCGCCCAGGTTTGTGATGCCTGAGAGCTGAGTGAAAAAGCCCTGACATGACCGATGCCACCATTCCATGCGCCCTCATTCGAAATTAAATCCACCATTCCAGCTGCCAGACCTCCTGAGAATTTAAGACTCTCAGGAACTCCGGACATTTTCCAGTGAAAGGTAAAAGGGCCTGCCGCCTTTGCCACAGTTGGAACTAGAGAACCGGTGCGGCCGTTAAACCTGTTAAAAAAGGGTGGCAACGCCCGCTCAGCTACTGTTTTAAAATCGAGCTCAAGGGAACTGCTTCCAAGGCCGTTCTGAACAAAAACCACCCGCCCTGAGACGAGACGCTCCTGGGTGCTTTTGCCAATTTTAATACCATTGGTTGCGGCTTTGCCGATTAATTCAGGAAGTTTGCCATTGAGTGATAATGACAGGGCAGCACTGCCTGAAAGTTCGGGGAGATTCAAGCTATACTTCAACCCCCAGGGCAACACCTCTGAAAGCTGTGCAAAATCAATAACCGGGCAGGCAAAATTCAGATGCCAGCATCTTTCGGGTTTCATCACAGACTCGACAGACCCTTCAAGTGCGGCTGGAAACCCTGCAAAATAGCTGCCCTTGTCTTCGAAAAGAAGATTGCCGTCGAATAGCTTCCAGTTGCCGTTCAGTTCGGCGAGAGAGAAGTAGAAACCCAAAGCGACCAGGCGCAGGCTTTGGCATTTTCCAGAAAGATTGCCCAGAAAGCCCAGTTCAGAATTAAAAAGCCATGAGCCAGAACAGTCGAGCCTGCCGTCAAAACCAAAGGGAAATTCATTCTGCCAGAGAGGCCCCAACCAGAGAGAAAGGGCCGATAAATCTATGCTTGCCGAGGAAATGTGCCCACTCAAATCGCTTGTTCGGCGTTTTTGTTGAAGACAGATTTCAGAGCTCAGCTTTTGCCCGGCCAGGCAAAGGTCAACAGTTCCCTGAAAACGGTTTTGCCGGGGCTTAATGGCCCCAGAAAGGGTTCCTGATGCTATCTGCAGGTCCCGCCAGGTCGCAGAAGCCGCCAAAGCAATGATATTGTCACCGGCCGGCTGCCCGGGTGCCATCGAAAAACTGCCAATGCTGATAACAGCCGGCAGTTCGGGCCAGGGAACAAATTTGATCGAAGAAATGGAAAACTCTTGAATCTCAAAATTTGCGGGAAGGTTGGCAAAACAGGCCGGCCCCCTGTATGGGGGAACCTCAGAAAACTTAAACCCGGAAGGCATTAACCCTGTTACTTCAATATGCCCGCTACTGCCAGATAATGAGATTACGCCGGCCGGCACCAGTCGATTAAAGTTCAGGCGGGCACGCAGTTCGTTAATAGTTACGTCCAGAGCCGGGTGTCTGCGCATCACCCTGATCGACTTCACGGTCAGACCATCGGCTATGGTGCCGGAAAAATCATTCAGGGTAATTTTTAACTGCCCGGCGGCGCTCGCCAGATCAACGGCATATTGAGACAGGGCAGCCGCAAATTTTTCGGAATGGACTGCAGCAATGAAAAAAGCTGCTGAAATTGAAAGCAAAACGAAGACAGTTTTGAGAACCTGCCTGAAAAGCCTTGGTCGTGACTGAGACAAGAAGATAACCCCGCGCGATGCTTTTAAATATTTTGATGGCCCTGACTGCAGAAAACCCCGAAAATGCCATTTCCGGGGTTTTCCGAATCTTGACAGGTGTTAAGAGTAGTATATCCAGCGTTCCAGTTCAAGGCCATAACTCAGGATTTCGGCCTCAGTGAAATAAACCCTGGACTCGTGTGCAAAGCTGGCAGCTGAATCTGAACCATGAATAAGATTGTGTTTAACGTCAAGAGAGTAGTCACCACGAATAGTGCCCGGCACTGATTGCTCAGGAGCCGTGGCACCCATCATTTTGCGGGAAATTGCAATTGCATCGCGCCCCTCGACAATCATGGCAACACAAGGCCCGGAACAGATAAAATCTACGAGGGAGGGGTAAAATGACTTGCCATAATGGCATTCATACTGTTTTGCGGCCTGTTCAGGTGTAACCTGTAACATCTTCATGGCCACAATTTTAAGCCCCTTGTCTTCGATTCGGCTTAAAATTTTGCCGACCATGCCGCGCTGAACGGCATCGGGTTTCAGCATTAAAAAGGTCTGTTCAAAGTCTGCGGATTCTGTCATTAATCATTCCACCAGTACAAGATTGAACTGCATGGAATAACATGAATTACGACCTGCTTCGCGGAATACCTTGAACCCGTCAGTCAGAACGGCAACCGGGTCGAGTCGCTGCCTCATCTGTTCAAGACTGGGAAGCACCGGAAGCGGATCAGGGCTATCAGGTTCTTCGTTCAACATGAAATCCTCTACAGTTATCTGCAGCTTATCTTTAAACACTGAGAATTTCAAGTCAAACAAACCTGAAGCCTTCTGATACGACAAGTCTATTGAGCCAACCAGAGCGGCCTCGAGAGCACTGCGAATTCGGGATCTTGAGTCTTCACTGACCAGAAAATGATCACAGATTCCCTCAAGCGTCAGCAGAGCGTTGCCGAGGTAGCAACGATCTGCCGGGATACGCATATGCAGTGATAGTTCGTCCTGACGTCCACTATTCATGGCAGCACCTTGACCCAATTTTCAAGCCACACGAACCCGAATTATTCTTTGGCAGCAATTATTTTGATAACTTCTTCTTTGGTTGTGGCTTTTTTGAGATCTTCGATGAGATCCTGGTAGCGAAGAAGACGGGAAATACGAGCCAGAAGCTTAAGGTAAAGGCTCCCGGATTCTACCGGTGCAGCCAGCAGAAAAATGAGATGAACCGGGTCACCGTCTACGGAGTTAAAATCAATGCCGGGGCCAGATCTTGCAAAAGCAATAGAAACTTCGTTTACGGTGTTGGCGCGGGCATGAGGAATGGCAATTCCGGCACCGATAGCCGTGCTGCCCAGCTTCTCGCGTTCAAGCACAGCACTCACAAAATGTGAATGATCGCTGACCCTTCCAGAGCCGCACAACATGCCTGAAAGCTTGTCGATGGCAGTAACCTTGTCGGATACATCCATCTGCAGATCAATAAAACTGTCCTGAAGTAATTCTGATATCATTGCTGTTTCTCCTCGCCTGATGAGCTTACTACATACTTATTAGCATAAATCATGCCACATCTAAATACTAACCGTACCGTGTTGAATTACCTCTATAGTCTAACTTTCGAAGTGCATTTTTTGCACTACAGGTACAATAGTGCAAATATAACACATTTTTTTCAGTTTGGTAATTTTTGTTGCATACTTCGGCAAAAAGTCATTTTGCGTTGATCAATCCGATTCAAGATCATGTTTTTTCAGCTGGTGACGCAAAGCGAATCTTGTCAACCCAAGCAGTTCTGCTGCCCGGCTTTTCTTGCCTTCAACCTCCCCCATTACTTCGACAACAATTTTCTTTTCGACTGAATCAATATAGTCTTTAAAGCTGAAGCCTGGCTTTTGCCAGGGCTTACTCTCAGAACTCTCAAATGAGACATAGCCAACTTCGACGTTCTTCTTGAGCTCTTCGGGCAGACTGGCTGGTCTGATAAGATTGGAAGTTTCAAGCAGAGTGGCTCGTTCAATAATGTTTCTCAACTCGCGAACGTTACCGGGAAAACTGTAGCTCTCAAGAACCTTGATAGTGTCTTCTCTGAAACCACCGATGTCTTTGGAAAATTCCTTGCGGAACTCTTCGAGAAAGTTTTTGGCGAGCAGCAGAATATCGTCACGGCGGTCGCGCAGCGGTGGAAGATTTATTGTAAAAACGTTGAGACGATAAAAGAGGTCCTGACGCAGTCGCCCGTCTTCGATATTTTTTTCGAGATCAGCGTTGGTAGCCGAAATAATTCGCACATCAACGTGAATATCAGATGTGCCACCAACCCGGCGGAATTTTCTCTCCTGAAGAACTCTCAGAAGCTTAACCTGCAGCGATGGGTCGAGATCGCCGATTTCATCGAGGAAAAGAGTGCCGCCGTTGGCAAGTTCGAACAAACCTTTCTTCTGCTTCTGCGCGTCAGTAAAAGCGCCCTTTTCGTGACCGAAAAGCTCTGACTCGAGAAGGGTGCTGCTTACCGCTGCAGCGTTGACATCAATAAAGGGTTTGTCGGCCCTGGTGCTTTGAAAATGAATCTGTCTGGCGACGAGCTCTTTCCCGGTTCCTGATTCACCTCTGATGAGCACTGTGGTGCGATCAGTGCGGGCCGCCATGGTAATATGCTCGCGCAACTGCTTCATTTTCTGGTTTTCACCGAGAATTCGTGAGAACTGATTTTCAAGGCGCTCCTGGTAATGGTGCAACTGACTCTTCACCAGATTGGCCTGCACGATCTTGCGAATCAGCAGACTTACCTCTTCGAGGCTGTAGGGCTTTGAAAGATAGTCAAAAGCCCCGCGTTTCATGGCGCTGACCGCAGTTTCAACATCACCAAACGCGGTCATGATAACCACAATGGCTTCGGGGTCAACCCGGGTTGCCTCGAGCAGCAGATCAAGACCATTACTGTCAGGCAGGCGTACGTCAAGAAGAACAATATCGCCGCCATGCTTTTTAAAATAGCCGAGAAAATCGCGACCATTTTCGAAAGCGGTTACGTTATACCCCTCACTCTCGAGGGCCTCTTTGAGAGTCCATCGAATCATTTCCTCATCATCGACAACCAGAATATCTATTGCCATTATCAGCTCACCAGACCGGCGCGTCTTACAGCTTCAACTACACTTGGCCGTATTTTTTCGCCTGAATTTTTGAACATGGTAAGAAAGCACTGATAAAGAATTTTACTGCGACTGTTTTCGAGCTTTCGCAGGATGAACTTCTGAAGCTCGCCATCCTGTTCAGCAAATACATTGACCACTGTTTTGAGAGTGCTGTCAGTTTCGATTGCAAGCAGCTCTTCGGCGGCTACTCTGCGCGTTCGTTTACTCAAATCACCAAGCAGTTCGGTCAGATTCTCGACATACTGCTTCTGGGCGGTCTCTCGGAAAAACAAACCGTTGACCGCTGCCTTGACCGACCCATCGGCATCATTGAGCAATTGCTCAAGATGACGCAGAGAATCTTTGCCCGCCAACTTATAAAGAGCACGGGCAGCCGAGAGGCGAACTTTCCAGTTTGCTTCTTTAGTCGAGCCAAGAACAACCGGAACCATTTCGGCGCTGCCAATGGCACCAAAGGCATCGAGAATGGCACTGCGGAAAACCGGGTCCTGGGATTCGGGGAACATACGCTTCAACAAGCCCAGGGAAGTTTCGGTTCCGATAACTTTAACGGTTTCGAGGGCTTCAACGGCAACTTTTTCGTCAGGATCTGACAACAGCTCAACCAGAGGTTGAACCTGGTCGTCGAGATTCAGGTAACGAAAGGCTATGGCCACGGCCCGCCGCGAATTTACGTCTTTGCTGGCAGCATAAGATGCTATTTCTTCCGGCTTGTTCCAGCCGACAAGTTCATAGATGGGGATGGCCGGCAACGGCGATCTAAGCTTGATGGGTTTCCATTCACGGAAGTCAAACAAAGGCAGGGCTGCTTTATGAATCTGGTCATCAACGTAGATAGAGAAATCACCTGCCGCTTCAGCCAGAGTTTCAGCAAGATAAGCGGGCTTACCGACCCAGCCGGGCACCGAGGCAATACCCCTGTTGATTTTGAGCATTCTACCGATTGACAGGCCGACAGCAACCCTGGCCCTGCTTTCGCGCAGCACGTTATCGCTTTCGAGAGTCTTTTTAAAGCGAGAAACCACTTCAAAGGCGACAACAAGAGCTTCGAACAGCGGGTCGTCGCGACCTTCATCACGGCCAAAAACCCAGATGCGATCTAGCTGGGAACCAGCATATGACGAGAAAGGAAAGGAAAATTCCTTTTCAAAAATGCTTTCGGCCCGGTGCATCAGTTTGATGAAAGCATCGCCGTCACTCAAAACCTCTTCAGGAAAACGCAGTTGAACAGATGCAACTACGGCCTGGGTGTCTTCGGCAGAAACCGGCAATGGCAGACGCTGATCGAGTTGAATGCGAAAGCGCAGATCTTCTTCGCTGCCGGCTTCAACGAGATTCAGTCTGTCAGATGCTTCAATACGGCTGATCTGGCGAACCTGATTTTTTTCGGGCTGCTTGTCAACGGCAGTTTCACCGGGTGAGGCCGTGGCAATGACAGCCGGGCCAGTTGGCACATCAGTCTGAGAAGGCTGCGCAGGTGCAGTTTCTGCCCTTTCGGCAACCTGCGGCTGCTGTGTTACTCCGGAGTCAGCGTCTTCACTGAGGAATCCTTCTTCTTCTTCGTGATCATCAAGCGAAAACATCACGAAAACCAGAAGAAAAATCACCACAACAATTACAATTATCAGAATTGAATTCATCTTGTATCCTTCTATTTCCGGTAGCCAAGGCGTTCGATCCACTGCTCATCACGGCGCCAGTTTGCTCTGACTTTGATCCATAACTGTAAAAAAATATCACGTCCGAGCAGGCTGTTCAACCTTTGCCTTGCAACCTGGCCAAGATTCTTGATTCCGTCGCCACCTTTACCGATTATGATCTTCTTGTGGCCATCTTTTTCTACGTAGAGGGTGGCCTCGACAAATGTCTTGCCGTTTTCGCGCTCACAGAACTGTTCGACCTGAACAGCGAGTGAGTGCGGAACTTCCTGATAAAAGTTCTGCAACACAACCTCTCTGACCACCTCTTCGACAATTTCACGTTCGCTCTGGTTGGTATAAAAGTCTGCATCGTAGGCATGTGGGCCCTCTGGAACGACGCGGCGCAATGATTTCAACAATGGTTCGAGGCCTTCTTTTTTGCCGGCTGAAACCGTGAAAGCCTTATCGAATGGGTAGAACTCATGATAGAGCTTAACGGCAAACTCAATTTTTTCTTTGTCGACAAGATCAGTCTTATTGAGCACCAGAAACATCGGCATGCCGCTTTCGGGGTTTAACTGCGAAAGGTAAGCCTTGTCTTCTTCATGTCTGATGTCTGCAAGATCAACCAGATACATTCCGGCCTGCAGGCCTTTGACCGTCGCAAGAATTTCTTCGTGCATAAAAGCATCGAGCTTGTTTTTAACCGTATGAAGGCCAGGTGTATCACAAAATACCAGCTGGCAGTCGTCTTTCGTGAGAATGCCCAGAATACGCTTTCTTGTTGTCTGGGGGCGCTTTGAAACTATGGAAACACGCTCGCCAACCAGAGCGTTAACCAGCGTAGATTTGCCGGCATTTGCCCGCCCGAAAACTCCAACTGCACCGAATCTGCTCATGTTATCCCTGCTTTCCAATTTCTGTTGATGGTGAGGCAATCTCGGGCTTGCCTGCAACCGCGGCTGGCTTTTCTTCCTGGCCATTAAAAAAGAGTTTATGTGTGGGAGATACAACCTGAACCCATATCTGGAGCTCTGCCGGGAACAGATAATCGATGCCCTCTGCATCTTTGAAGTTTGTAAGGGCACCAGGCGAGTCCTTGTGCCATGATACTTTTGTTCTCTGGCCTTTCTCAAGAATCCAGGCCGTGCCACTGCCGATAAAACTGATCTCCTGGCGACCGACCGTATCGACAGTCTTCATTGCCGCAACCTGAATGATGACGGCAGAGGCCCGCAAAGGCTTTTTGGTCTCTCGATCAACGTGCAGCACCTCATTCATATACCTCTGGTAGGCACCGTCTTCATATTTGATCTCAAGACTGTAGTTGCCATGGTAGCGAATTTTTGCCGACAAGACCGGGTCTGAAGCAACATTCAAGGCTCGCTTACCATAGTTCAACAATACAGGCTGAGTTGCCAGCCGCATACTGATCTTTTCAGACATGTAATCGTAGAGGCCCGCGCCTTTGCTGTAAAGATTGTGCGGAGCCTTGCGTGTCTTGTCGCGAAAAAATGGTTTTCCATGCGCGATTTCATCAATCGAATTGATTTTGCGTTTTGAAATATAAGCATAGCCAAGCGGACTGCCCCCGCAGTGCACATAAAGGGCATTCACTTCGAGGGCGCGATCAATAAAATATTCACGACAACTTCTTACCGGCCCGAGCAGACCGGGCAACCGGGTATAAATACCCATAAACCTGGTAATTCCGCCTTCGACCGGCATTTCGTACACCACATCAGCCTGATCAAGGCCACTCTGAGGTCTCGACTGATTGTGGTTCTCGATCATAATTGCCAGGGGTCGCATCACCCCTGTGCCGGCCGGAACAACAGGCGCGGGTTTTTCAGCAGTGGCGAGAACCTTGCTGGCTGAGGCCGTCACAGCAACCTTACCCGGGTCTTCAGAGCCCGATGCCTGAATGGCCTTGACCGGTTCAGCCATGCTTGCAATCTGAACCGTATCAACGATCTTTAATGGCTCGACCAGCTCGACCTTATCAGTTGGCTTGACCGGG
>JAQUZA010000090.1:3594-10113 GCA_028691595.1 Candidatus Rifleibacteriota bacterium | reverse complement strand
GCCATCAGCATCACGTTCATAATACTGATCAGCACGATAGTGATCAGAATGACCTGAATAAAAATCGTCATCAGATCGATCATATTGGCAATGTTACTGAACGGGCTGAGCGCTTTCCAGGGGTGAACTTCAAAAACCGGTTTGCCCTTTGCATCAGTTATTGTCGCCATGGCAGTCTCGAGTTTTTTCATTACCTGTGAAAGTTTGCCGACATCTTTGAGCCTGATCGCCACTTCGCTGACCTGAAGGCTTTCCATGCGCAGAAGGCTGCGGGCATCATCGATATGAATATAACCATATTTGCCGCTTGGCCCGACAGTTGTTTCGGCAATGCCACTGACCACCAGCGAAGTGCCATTTACCGAGCCATCAACATTGGTGGCGATAACAACAACCTCTGAGGCAACACCGAGTTCAAGCCCTCTTGCAACCAGGTTTGGCAGAAGTATCTGCCCTTTTTCAAGAAATTTGCCCCGGGTAATTCTGCCGGGCAACAATGGGGTTACCAGTTGTTCAGATACCGGATCGACAGCAGAAAGTTTGATGTTGGTGGTATCCTGGTAATTGCTCAGAAGGGTTGCCAGAAGAATACGCAGGGTATAACTATCTATTTCAGGCAAACCCGCAAGAATTTTTTTCAGCTGATCAATATCTTTCTCTTCAATGACAAGGTTTAACGGCATGGTATCGAGCGATTCAACATAACCAGAGCGGTGAATCTGCAGATGACCCAGCATTGAATCAGTGATCTGACTGATCATCATATTCTTGAATGAGCCTGCAAGCGATGAAAAGAGAATAACTGCTACAACCCCGAAGGCGATAATTGAAACGGTCAACCCGGTGCGGCGTTTCTGCCGATAAAGATTGCGAAAAGCGATTTTAATGGTTTCCATTATTTTTCACCTCCGGGTATCAAAGCCTGCGCCGCCGCTGATGATTGCAACTGGCCGTCTTCGAGAACAAAAATCACGTCGGCATGGCTGACGACCCGGGGGTCATGGGTCGAAAAGATAAAACTTGTACCCAGGCGGTTTTTAAGCTCTTTCATCAGGTCAATAATTCTGGTTGATGTTGCCTTATCGAGATTTGCAGTTGGCTCATCAGCCAGAACAAGCTTTGGAGCGGTAGATAAGGCCCTGGCAATGGCAACTCGCTGTTTCTGCCCGCCAGAAATCTGGCTGGGAAGCTTGTCTGCCTGCTCGGTAATGCCAACCTGCTCCATCAGTTCGCTGACAATTTTACTGCGCTCGGCAGCGGGAGTTGGTTTAACCATTAACAGCGGGTATTCTATATTCTCGCGTACCGTTAAAACTGGAATCAGATTGAAATCTTGAAAGATAATGCCGATATTATGGCCGCGAAAACGGGCTCTTTGCCTGATATCAAGTTGATTAACAGCCTGACCGGCAACTATCAATTCGCCACTCGTCTGAATATCGAGACTGCCGATAAGATTAAGCAGAGTCGTTTTGCCGCTGCCAGAAGGGCCGGTAAAGCTGACAAACTGACCGGCATCTATCTCAAAACTGATACCCCGCAACGCTCTTACCTCTATTTCGCCTGACTGGTAAGTCTTAACCAGATCTTTTGCCATGACCAGTGCTGCCACTGTTTCACCTCATTATTTTATTTTTCCCGGCAGATCGCAGAGAAACTGAACCAGGCCGAACCACTTATAAGCCCCGGCACTTATAAATGCCTCTCATCAACTATCAGACCACAAATAAAACTTTCTTCGCTCGCTATATCTGAAAAAAGGCTAAGCCCCATGAGTTTCTGATCTGCTGGAAGTTTCTGAAAAATAGTAAACATCCTGGTCACGATGAACGGCCTGGATTTTAGACGAACCCATCAGCATGCCAATAAATTTGGCCACCTCGTTAAGATGCATGCCAAATGCTTCAGCAATCTGACCGGCCGTACAAGGCCGCCGACGCAGCATCTCAAGAATGGCTTCTTCACTTGCCTTTATTTCGCTGGTATCGCGGGCCTGATAAACGGCAATCACTTCAGCTGCCGGCTTGAAAACGCCGGCAAGCTCTCGCAGGCGGGCTTCCCCAACCGCTTTGGCAAATTCTTCAGCCGGGGGACGCACGCAGGTATTTAATTGAATGCGATCAGGTTTAATCTGGCGCGACATGGCTGCAATTTTCTGAACTTCTTCGACCTCGGCATTTATGCCATCGATCAGAAAAACTTCAAGCCAGAGCTGACCTTTAAACTCTTGTCTGAACTGAATTTCTCCGTGAATCATCTGTTCAAATGTACAGCCCGGTGCCGGTCGATTAACCTTTTCGAGAGACTTTTGATCCCAGGCGCTCAGTGATATCTTGACAATGTCTGCCTGAGCAGCGGCAGATCTAACCTCGGGCAGATGTAGAGTGCTGCCGTTGGTGAGAATTGCGACCGGGATGTTGGTGCGAGCCTTGAGATGGGCGACAATTTCGCCAAAGCCGGCGTGCAAAGTCGGTTCACCAGAACCGGCCAGGGTTATCTGATTAGCCTTGCCGTCATTTTTCAGCCAATGGTCAATTTCGGCAATAACTTCACCGACTTCGATAAAGTTCTCGCGCTGAAGGGTATGTCTGGTTGTTCTGCCAAGCTGACAGAATATACAATCATAGCTGCAGGTTTTGAACGGCGTCTGATCGATGCCGAGTGAACGGCCAAAGCGCCGGGAAGGAACAGGGCCAAACAGATGCCGGTATGTTCTTGTCATGGTTCAATCTTTCTTTAGTACATTAACTGTTAACAAGGGTATTTTAGCATTGTTTTGTGAGCCACCGATACTGATTTTACGACCAATGACTGGAACAAGAGTGGTAACAAGAAAAGCAAGAATTGGTTTCCAGTTATTGATTATCAGCTGAAGAATAAAACCCACGAATCCAGAATCAGAACGACGACATGAGCCGGCTGTTCGACCGGTTCCTGCGCCCTGGCCCAATGGGCCGGTTCCATCTCGACCTGGCATATTTTTCTCCTTCAACGAAAATATTCAAAAAGTTGCAGGCTCTTTATAAGGCTCGAAGCTTTTTCAAGGCTTCCTCGGCGGCCATTACAATCGGGTTTGCGGCCGGATAAAAAGTCTGCCATGGCTGCGCAGAGTAACTCAACTCAGCAAGATCTGAAAGATGCAGCTGGTGCTGTAAAGCCAGGCTGATAACATCGATGCGCTCAGCCACTGCATCAGGCCCAAGAATCTGACCGCCAAGCAATTTTCCGGTTTTAGCATCGGCAACCAGCTTAACCTGAACCTTTTTTGCACCCGGCATAATCGGAAACTTTGAAGTTGTCTGGCCAAAGCCACAAACAACCTCGAAACCACGCCTCTGAGCGAAGCTTTCGGTAAAACCGGTGCCACCGACCCTAAGCTCACTAACACACGTGGCTGCACCGTTAAAAAAGCCTTTGTAGGTAGCAGGCTTACCAAGAAGATTTTTCGCAAGAACCTTGGCCATAGGCACGGCATTCGTAGCCAGTTTCCCGCCGAGGGGCCTGCCATCGATGCCACTGACAAAATGCACGCAGTCGCCAGCGGCATAAACGTCGGCAATATTGGTCTGCATCCTGTCATTTACCACGATGCCATCGTTGGCAATTTCGAGCCCGGAATCACGGAAAAGTGACAATTCAGGCTTAACGCCAGCAGAGACAATGACAAAGTCGCTACCGGGATGCAGGACAATGCTGCTGCCATTACTGAGAACAACCTCTTCAACGGCATGAATACCCTTAAAATTCTGCAACGGTGATGAGCCCTGCCAATGAATTCCGGCTGCCACAATCTGGTCGGCGATAATCTTGCCAAATTCGCCGTCAACCATTGTAGACAATGGATGCGGAGCCATGTCGACCAGGTGAACATCGAGCCCAAGTGCTTTCATAGCCTGAGCCTGTTCGATACCAATTGCACCGGCACCTATGACCACCACTTTAGCTGCTGCTTTTGCGGCATTTTTGATAACTTCGGTGTCTTTTGCCGTTTTTACGGTAAAAATATTCTTGAGTTCGCTGCCAGGCACCGGCGGGACAAAAGGAACGGCCCCGGTGGCAATTATCAGCCTGCCATACTGCAAACACTGACCATCTTCAAGAGTAACAGTATGGGCAGCAAAATCAACCCCGGTGGCCGGAATCTGCAAAAGCTCGGCCCCGGTTTCAGTTATCAGTTCATCTTTTTTGGCAATCTGCATCGGGTCGAGAATGCCTTCAATTACGTAAGGAATAGCGCAATAGATAACTGAGAAAGGTTCGGGACGAAGAACGGTAACCGAAACATCGGGCCGGCTCATACGCAGCATTCTGCATGCCTGAATGCCCACCGGGCCGCCACCAATGATAAGATAATCTATTTTTCGAGTTTCCATACATTTCTCCGTTGATCAGTATTATTATCGCCGGGCATACAATCCCGGCCGTCAGCTGTATTATAAAATAATACCGAACAAAATTGCAATCTATTTTTGGCTTATGCTAATTTGAACACCTCGTTCAAGCCGGGAAGACGAGAACTTTACCGGCAAAAACCGACTGGCATGGAAAAACAGTATGCAGGTATTGGATGACCGATGTGTCAACGCAATGACAGGGCATCAACAGTTCCGGGTCAAGTAATTTGAGGTAGTCAACGGTGTTTTTAATTGCCGGGCTGCCTTCTTTAAGATGAAAACCTCCCATGACGGCAACAACCCTGGAAATACCGGTGACTTTGCGGGCATATTCAACAATATTGCAAATTCCAGAATGTGAGCAGCCGGCAATAACAATCAGGCCTTTGCTGGTTTCGATGACCAAGGCTGAGTCATCTGAAACAAAGTCTTGTTGACCATCTTCGAGAAAGAACGTTGTTTGTTTGGCTTCAAAGTTATTAAGTCTCGGGATATGTCCGAGAAAAGTCATTGTATTAGATAGTTTCAGAGGGTGAGCAGTCATATCAAGTGTGAAAAGCTCTTCTGCCGACTGCCGATCATATTTCAGGCCAATATAGGTACCATTTTTTTCACGAAACCTTCGGGTAAAGCATTCAGGATGGCACACCAGTCGAAACCCGGGGAAATGCTCAAAACCATCACCGTGGTCATAATGGCCGTGGCTGAGAACTGCCAGATCGACACCAGAAAGATCAAGGCTCAAACTGGCAGCATTCTTTAAAAACAAGTCACTCTGCCCGGCATCAAAAAGAAGCCTGATATCGCCTTCGATCAACAGTGACAGTCCATGCTCAGCTCCGCAACCTGGCCCTTCACTGTTATCAACGAGAAAAGTAATTTTGACTTCAGAACCAGATGCTAGAGCTTTTATCTCTGTCATGCGATTACCAGCCTTTCATCGAACCCACAAAAAACCAGACACAATTTTGCCGGCTTTCTGCTCAGCGGGTATGATGAAATATTACACCAAAAAATGAATCAGCAGACACGAGAAATTAAAAAAAATAATCAGGCAAGCGTTAAGCTCTCGTCACGACAGCAGAAGCGGTCATGCAGCTCGACAATCTGGTTATCTGAAGTTAAATTGCCCAGAGTTTCAACCAGCCGGCAAACAGAATAATTACATGATTCACGTTCATAGGTTGCCACCCATTCTCGATATGCACTTTCCTCACCCTTCGGTATCGGACACCGGTATTTAATACCTTTGATTTTCATGCGAAAGGGTTTCGGTGTTAACCTGGCCCGGTAGCACTTCTGATGACGGCAAAGCGTGGCGTAAAGATTATCAGCGTTGATCTGACGGCAGAATTGCGAAAAAACAGGTGATTCCGGGTCTATGTACTGGCCGGTCACAATAAGGCGAATACCCTTGGTGGTTTCATAGATGCGCCAGGTAGTTCCAGGAAGAACACGCTGTTCATAAAGCTGGCGCAAAAGGCCAATGATTGCTGTCTTATTGTCGATCTTTTTGAAAGTGAGCTTTTCCCAGAAGGTTTTCTGGTAGGTGTCTATGTCAAAAATGCTGAGTGCAGAGGTATTCAGTATTTGCGCACCATAGTAATTACGGGTAATGACATTATCGTCATCGATTTCTTCGAGAATCTCTTCGCGAATCGGCCTCTCATAAGAGCTTTCGCGCTTGATCTGATGATCGACAATCTGCTGAACCCGAACCGCTTTCTCGGCGCAGCGCTCTTCGGCTTCAGAAACAGATTCATTTGAACCGGCCGTACAACTGATCCGTGTGCTTTCACCGTCAATTACGAGATCAAATTCACGGGTGGCCCAGTATCTATATAACCGGAGCCTTTCAAGCAAACTCCCCCCCGAAGCCTTGTTAAACGTCATAATTACACCTGCTCCTCATCAAACACTATTGTTAAATACAACCCTTTGTCACAACTGAGTTGCATGAATTTCGATCCTTCCCAAGTTTATATCACGAAGAGATACAGGTGGGAATTTAATGCATCCCCCATTAGATCCCGCTTGCGGGCTTGTCGATTTATTCTCCAATGAAAAGTGATTTAAGGATTATTAAATTATGTTCTCCGGTTTGACGGCGCAGCTATCAGCCGGG
>JAQUZA010000090.1:0-3494 GCA_028691595.1 Candidatus Rifleibacteriota bacterium | reverse complement strand
AGGTGGGAATTTAATGCATCCCCCATTAGATCCCGCTTGCGGGCTTGTCGATTTATTCTCCAATGAAAAGTGATTTAAGGATTATTAAATTATGTTCTCCGGTTTGACGGCGCAGCTATCAGCCGGGTTACTTTTTCTCCAGCGATTCCTCACTTCGTTCGTCACAAGCTTACGAAAAAGTAATCCCGTCTTCTATCTGCACCTGGTGAATGCTCAGAACTGGTTTCTATTTAATTAACATCAATTACTGATTAAATCGACAGACCCTTGCGCGGGGATGACGGAGTGTTTGCCTGTTTTTGACTTCATCAATGTTAAAGCCGTGGGAGGCTCTTCTCTCTTCGGCCTGCAAAAGCCATCAGACTATTTCATCCAGGTTAATCCGTGTTCATCTGTGTAAATCCGTGGGAAATTCTTCTCCAAATCAGTCCTCATCCGTGGTGCCATAAGAGCCCAAATCGAGATCCTTCATCGTATCGTCAATGATCTGCTCGCTGAGTTCCTGGCCATATTTGAGGCCCTCTTCAAGAGCCTTATCCGTGGTCTCGCCGGCTTCCTGCAGAGCTTTTTCGGTTAACTGGCGACCCAGTTCAAGACCTTGCTTTGTAGCCTCGTCGGCCGTCTTCAAGCTTTGTTCAACGACTTTATTGGTGAACTCATTTGTCTGTTGGAGAATTTTATCGACCTGAGTGTTGATTCCTTCGAGCAGGGGGGCAATTTTTTCGTCATTCTCACCAAGCGAGGAAGACAGAAGCCCTTCGACACTTTTATTGATCGATTCAAAAACCTGTTTAACTTTCTCGTCGTTGATTTCGAGCGACTTTCCTAGAATGCTGTCAATATTAATCTTTATACCTTCAACTGACTTTTTAACTGCGGCATCGGTAGCCAGTTCGGTTAACTTAGTTACGTTTTCGAGAATCAGTTTTGCAACCGCATCGGTATTGTCAGTTATTTGTGCCATAAGTGGCACTGCAGACATTCCCAGACCAATCATCGCAAACCCGGCTCTTTTAAGCATTTTTCTCATTTTTGCATATCCTTTAAACAGGTTTAACATTGCCAGCAGACCGATAAATGATAGCCGAAAGGCCTGCTACCATGCAACCGTTACGAAAGCAGTATTGAGTCGGGTAAAGGTCAAGTTCATCAAGACTCTTCATTGCACAATTATCAATAATTGCGAGATATAGAGTTAAAAAAAGAAAAAAGTAAAAGCCGGTATCAGAGAGAGTTATCTCTGATACCGGCAGTATTTCAGTGTTGATCTGAAAAAATCAGCAACTCAGATCACAGACTTTTATAAACAAACCACCAGTCATAACTGTCTTTTTCGCCCTTGCGCTTCATGGCTGTTTCCATGTCTTTTGCCGGCGGTACAATTACCTTATCCTTGAGAAGTTCATTATTTGGCCAGTTTTCAGGCATGGCGACCTTGTTGGCATCAGCTATCTGCATGGCTTTAAGGGCTCTGAGAATTTCATCGACCTGGCGACCGATTTCCTGCGGATAATACATGATAAGTCTGTTGTTGCCGTTGGGATCGACGATAAATACCGCACGAACAGTGTTTGCGCCCTTGCCCGGGTGCAGCATTCCGAGTTTCTTTGCGACATTACCTGTATCATCAGCAATGATCGGGAAAGGAATTTTGACCTGGAGTTTTTCTTCGATCCATTCTACCCATTTGATGTGTGAGAAGACCTGATCAATAGACAAGCCAACAAGTTCGGCGTTGAGTTTTTTAAATTCGGCTTCACGTTTGGCAAAAGCGACGAATTCTGTGGTGCAGACCGGGGTAAAATCGCCGGGGTGACTGAAGAGAACGATCCATTTTCCCTTGTAGTCCTGGGGGAAATTTTTCATGCCGTGGGTTGTTTGAATGCTGAATTCAGGCATTCTGTCGCCAAGAAGGGGCATACCAGAAACATTTTGAACGTTATCCATTTTGATTCCTCCGAATAGCAAATTGAGTTACGCATGAGCTATCGCAAGTCTCATACCAACTCTTTTAGACCATCAAACCCTCACGAACAAAGCATCTATAAATCTTCACCGAAATAAAGTCAGTTCAAGCAACGATATTAAGTTGCCAACGAAATATCGTTATCAATAAACCAATCATGTCAGCTCAGGCATTTCGAAGACCGAGTTTTTTCATTTTGCTCTGCAGAGTTGTCGGCTTCAACTTCAACAAATGGGCAGCTCCATTTTCGCCATAGATTCGACCATTTGTCAGCTGAAGTGCCCGGCGGATAATTCTGGCGACCTCGCTGTCAAAATCAGCAATCTCTGAAGACCCGGAATTTTCACTTGTGTTTGCGGGCGCGGCCTGAGATTCAAAAATTATATGTTGAGGCCTGATCTGAGAACCACGACAATTGATCAGCGCCCGCTCGATAGTATTCTGCAGTTCTCTGACGTTGCCCGGCCAGCTATTTTCGAGAAGAACTCTCATTGCCGCGACCGAAATATCGACTTTCTGATAGGAAAACCTGGCACTTAAACGTTCGACAAAATGCTGCGCCAGCAGAACAACATCACTAAGGCGTTCGCGCAGAGGCGGCAGGCTTATCGGAAAAACATTCAGTCGATAATAAAGATCTTCACGAAATTGACCTTTGCGCACCTTTTCTTCAAGCCTGGCATTGGTTGCACTGATTATGCGAACATTGCTCATAATCGTTTTTTCGCTGCCAAGCCTTTCAAATGTGCCTTCCTGAATTGCTCTGAGCAACTTAGGCTGGGTTTCAGGCGGCAGGTCGCCGAGTTCATCAAGAAACAGGGTTCCACCATCAGCAAGCTCAAAGCGGCCTTTACGAAGCGCAACTGCACCGGTAAAAGCCCCTTTTTCGTGGCCAAAAAGTTCACTCTCGGCCAGATTGTGATTCAGAGCTGAGCAGTTAAGGGTGATAAATGGCTTGCCTGAACGCGCAGAAAGCGCATGCACGGCCTTTGCCACCTGCTCTTTACCAGTTCCGGTTTCACCCAGAATCATCACGTGCGAATCAGTAGGAGCCACCAGACGAATTTTTTGCAAAACCTGTACCCAGCGCGGCGAGTTTCCGACCAGACTACCTGCAACCCTTGCCATATCATGCATAAGAGCATTTCTTTCGCAGAGAAGGGTTGTCTTTTCAGAGAGGAGCTTTTCGGTTTGCAGTGACTGAGCCAGAGCTATTGCAAGCAACTGCGAAAGAATGCCGGCAATTTTGACCCTTTCAGGAGTGAACAGGTCACATTGCCGGTGATCGAGGGTCATCATACCGATTACCTCACCGCCGGCCTTCAAGGGGGTAAGCATACATGAATGACCGGTTGGCAATTCAACAAGGCCTTCATAGGTATCGTGGTGATCAGGATTAATCGTATCTTTGATTAAAGATACTTCTCCGTTCTGAAGCGCAATCTTGATGTCTGGCCGATCATCAACCGAGAGAACATGATTGATAAGCTTTTCATTACTTAGAATACCGCTACTGAAACGAATCTGA
>JAQUZA010000089.1 GCA_028691595.1 Candidatus Rifleibacteriota bacterium | reverse complement strand
AATCGGGGATTTTGTTGCTCTCAAAATCGAAGATGCCAACGCCCCCTCAAGATCCTAAGAACTAGCAGGAATTTTCATGGACACCTACATTGCTTTCGTTACAGCTCATCCTCTGGTTTCGGCCATGCTTCAATTTGCCATTCTTGGCACCCTTGGCGACTTTATCGCCAGATGGATAATTGAAAAGAAGATATCCATGCCTTCAGGGCTGAAAACCCTGCTGCTGAAAATGCTGGAATGGGCTTTTCTGGCCATTCTTATCAAATATGCCTTCAGCGGCTTCAATGGTTTTATCGACAAACTGGTCGCCGATGGTATGCTGCCGGAATTATCAGGGCCCTGGCGTGCTTTTGCCGTTTCAACCTCGATGAATCTTCAATTTGGCCCCTTTCTGGTGCTGATGCACCGCCTGCTTGACAACCTGGTTGCCGGTCAGAAAAACTGGGCCAACATCGACAAGGGTTTTATGTCATTGCTCTGGTTCTGGATACCAGCACATACTGTTACTTTTAGTCTTGCAAAACCTTATCAGATAGGGCTTGCTGCTCTGTGGTCAGTGGCACTTGGCGTAATTCTCGGCTTTTATAACCGCCAGAAAACCAACCCCTGAAAATCAAACGAATATCTGCCTGAAACAAACCAGCCACTCAAAATGTGAGTGGCTGGTTTGTTAAATACTGTTTCTCTTCAATGCTATCTTTAAACCTGAAAAGGTAACACCTGTAGATTCAGGGCCCACAAAATGCTACGGGCCTCTGGCTTAGTTTTAGTTCTGGCGAGGGGTAACGTTGCCCGGAGTAAAAGATATGCCGAACAAGCGGTTTTCTTCAACTGGCTGAACGCTGTAGAAAATTATATTAACACTTGGATCAATGAGTTTGTCAGCAACGAGGTGTTTTTTGTATTCTTTGGCTTTGCCTTCTTTAAGATCATTCCAGAGGATTTTTGCGTCTTTACCCTGGATTGTTTCGAGGGCTTTGCGAATGTTGGCAAATTTGCGGGTATAAGTGGTATTGATATCTCCGTCAAAAGCGCTTTCAGAGACGCGGCTGTTGTAGTTGAACTGAACCACAACGTCTTTAACATAGTCGCCTTCATATGGCCCCTGGGTCAGAAAGCCGGAGATGTCTTTCTGGTTACCGGCAAAGAAGATGGTAGCGGTAATTTTTTTAAAAAAGAAGGCACCACCCGAAACAACACTGTGTTTATGCAGCACTTCACCGTTTGGCCAGGTTTTGATCAGACGTTCGATAGTTTCAATTTCACGGTTGGTGTGGTCGATGTTTTTGCCGCGCACGACAATATAACCATAAACTGCGGCCTGAGCAGCGGTAACCAGCGAAACGAATAGAAAAGCCAGAAAAAGTGCTCCAAAAAGTTTACGAGATGCCATGTGCTACCTCCTGATGATTTCCTAGAATTATAATGAAAAAATTAACAACCACAATACCCTCTAGACGCAAATTAGTTTTCCATTTTCTGTTATCTTTTTCAAGAGTCATTCATGATTGTCAAAAGCATTTTTCGGCTGTGAAGAACCTGCTGCTGAATCTCTTTGGCAAAGGGCAACTTAAAGGTTAGCTCAGCTGTGTCACTGATAAACCTTAACACGCTAACTTGCTGTTCTGAACGGTGAAACTTTTCAACAAAGAAAAAGCTTTCCATATCTACAAGCTGGCAGCCGCTTCGCGAAAAAAGCTCCAGACGTTCATCAGCGGCAAAGACAGGTCTGGTATTCGTGAGGGCAGTTGCAGCGGCAAAGCCCTGCAGGCAGGGCAATTTGATCTGGCGGTCGGCAAGTTTGACGCTCGAAGCAGAGAATATCTGCCCTGGCTTTAAATCAGGGTCGAGGGCACCGGCAGAACCAAAAAGCACGAGACGCGAAAAATTATGTAAACCAATGAAGCTGTTCATTGCTGCAGACATTTTTTCCGGGCCACTGCCATTCCAGGTGATTATTTCGCCACCCTTAAACTGCCAGTGCTGACTGTTTTTTGCCTTACATTCTGGCAAAATAGAGAGCAACAGGGTGGCCTCTGCCTTAAAAGGGCATAAAAACAGAACCGGGGCGGCAATCACCTGCACAGGCTCCTGTCGAGAAGGCATTTCAAATTCTGGCTGTTGAATGGCCGATTTTCGAGGCGTTCCCAGACCTCTGCCGTTTCCATGCACATGTAAACAGCCGTGTTATTAAAATACTCCGCAAGACCGGTGCGCATAAATGAGTAAATTTCTTCTCTAAAAGGTCTGAAATACCTGATCTTACCATCAGCCGACGGATAAAATTCTTCGGCAAAGATACCGGTGTTCGGGTGGTATTTTTCGACGTATTCCTGAAAGCCTCTGGGAAACCTGAAAGTCCCTAGAGATATCCAGTTGATGGGCAATCCTTTGAGATACCTGTTCATGAGCCTGAAAACTTCAGTGTATTTTTGTTTCCATTCAGGTGCTGGTATTACCGGGTCAAAATGAAAGGCCAGCCGACAGCCGGTCTTTTTTGCTGCAGTGGCAGCGGCATCGAGTCTTTCTTCAAGGCTGGCTGCGCCATGTTCGAGGCGGTCGATTATTTCCTGGGGGTTTAAAGAAAAGGCAAGAGTGACGTGTCTGGCATCTCTGGCCTGCAGAATCGGGTCTATATAAGCGCTTTTTGTCTTGATTTCGACAGTGAAGTCAGGCATGCCAGCTGTCCAGTCAATGATTGCCGCGTTCAAGGGGAAAATCGGCTCCAGGGCAAGCGGATCACCAAATTGGCCGGTACCCAGGCGTATCGGGCCTTTGATTCGCTGGCGCAATTCCAGAATTTCGCGGTGGCAGTCATCCCAGTTCAGGTAGAGGGTAACATCACCGGCCTGGGTGTAATTCTGAATAATGCAGTATTCACAACCAAACGGGCAGCCCATACCCCATTCAACGACCCAGTAACCGCAGCAGACGCTGCCCTTCTGACCGGGGCACGGCTTGATGAAAGCACCATTATTTTTTGTTAACAACAGCCCGTCGCCAGGGTGGTGTTCGCCGCTCACTTCGTGGCAGCTGTCGTAACTCACCAGGTTTCTGGCATTTTGAGCCAGTGGCATCGATGCAACATCTTGAGAAACGTAGAGATTATTAAAATGAAGTTTTGGCATCATAGTTCAGGCACGGCCGCAAAAATTGATTCTACGGCTTTTCTGGTCTGGTCTATGCGCTCGATATGGTTACGGGTAATCTGCAGCGAGATATGAATTCCGGGCTGGGAAAAGGTTGGATCGATCTTGAGTGCTGCTCCGGCTGGCAGGTCAGCTCTGGCAAGCTCGAGCTGAAATTTTTCGAGGGCGGTGCTTCGGCGGGGCTGGGCTATTTTTTGCATACCGGCTATAACTTCTGCAGCGGTATTGCCCGGCAGAACTTCAGGCAGTTCATTGCGTCGCTGTGCCTGGCGAAGCAGCGCGGCAATGTTCCTCTTTTCGGCTGCTGTGCCCGATAAAGTCAAAAGAGGGCGGGCAAACCGGTTGATTGCGTCACCCAGATGGGCGAGTTCTCGCCAGACATTTACCGGCATGGAATGCGAAAGAAGCTCGGGGCT
Source organism: Candidatus Rifleibacteriota bacterium (assembly GCA_028691595.1). GTDB lineage: Bacteria > Muiribacteriota > Ozemobacteria > Ozemobacterales > Ozemobacteraceae > Rifleibacterium. The sequence continues at coordinate 6,839 of JAQUZA010000089.1, read as the reverse complement.
GGTCAGAATTTTTTCGGCGATAAAATCAAGGGCCAGCCTCATTTGTGGCGATTCAGACAGGCCGGCCTGCGAAAGAAATGCAGACTGGTCGGCAGGAGTCAGTTTTTTAAAAACAGCGGCAGCCTCACAGGCCGACAGTTCACGATGACTGTTAAGCTCAGCAAACAACAGGCCGGCAACCCCTGCGGTTTCAAGGCAGAGAATGCTGGTTTTGCCGACTTCTTTGCAGGCAATCAGTCGTCGGTGGCCATCACAGAGAATGCCATTGCACACAACCGGTGGAACAAGAACGCCGTGTCTGGCAATGCTCTGCCTGACCGCATCTGGCAGTTCTGTTAAAGTCTCTGGTAGAAGAAGGGAAATCTGCTCGAAAAAAAATTCTTTTAGCTTCATGGTGTCGGTAACTTATCACAAAACAGCCCGGGTTTTAAGTCATTTTATGGTGTTTTTTGTCTGACAGAGACTTTTTAGATACCGACTTCGAGCTTTGCCGCTCTCAGGAAAAGGCCGAAGGGGAATTGGGCGATCTGCTGCCGGTTCGTCGCAACTTTTGCAGATCTTGAAGGGCATCGGAGCTTCAAGAAATCGCAATTTGGCCTGTGCGGCTTCTCGAATAGTCGACCGGGTGAGGTCGGCAATAAATGTTTCACCGGTAAGATCGTGGCAGCAGGCAAGCAGCTGCCCGTTCCAGGTGATGAAAGAATGGGTCGCAAAAAGCCCGCATTGCTTTATTTCTCTGGCTGAAGCAGTGATAAGATTGTTGTCTACAAGGTTGCCACCGCGTGAATGGCAGGCATGCAATCTGAAGTTAATGCCCCGGTTAAGCCAGAACTCATGCATTTTTTCGCTATTTTCCGTTTCAAGGGCGGTTACAACAGCATTGACGGTGATACCCCTCGTGCCCCCTCGTTGCACAACAAGGTTATCGAGGTTGTTGAGAGCTGTTTCCAGAGCCTGCCCGGGGAAAAGTTCCGCATAAAGCCCGGGCGAAATTGTTGGCAGCGAAACTTCGATAAAACCGGGCTTGAGGGCGGCTATTTTTTCGAGGCCAGCCTGGTTAAGTGCCGGAGCCTGTATGGTTAAACCAAAATTGAGATTTAATTCCATACAAAGCTGGCCGAATGTTTCGAGCTCAGGGTGAAGAAGAGGGTTTCCCATGCCGCAAAAAGTCACTCTCGAACCGTTTTCGGCGAGCTGGGTCGCAATTTTTGCAAACAGTTCACGGGGCATGAAACCCTGGGGCCGGGTCAATCTTTCTCTCGGGCAGAATATACAGCCCTGATAACAGACATTGGTCAGTTCAAGGTCTACCGTAAAAAACGGCCAGCGGTCATCCATAGATGGCATTATGCTTCTTTCACTTTTCTGACTTGTTCGAGCCAGCCAAACCCATATTTTTGATCAGGTTCAAGGTGGTGCCCTTAGCTCCATTCATTCCATGACGAAATCATGACGGCAGGGTGGGGGAAGGTAGATTTTGATCGGGCAAAAACAGCTGCTTTTCTAAGAAAATCGCCAAAAACAGCAGGGTTGCAACCGGTGACTATTGGTGACCATGGGTATCTGCCAGGCTTCTGCGTGCCATAATCGGCGGCTCGGGCGTTTGCATCCCAGCCTGGGCTTACCGACGGAACATATGGCAGACCGGTCGTCTCCTGGTAATTTTGCCATTGCTGCTGCCGTTGGCCCGCACACTGGCTGTAATCCTGAAGATAATCGCCCTTCCAGTCAGGCAGAAATACGTAGTGCGTTATGCTGTTGAAGCCTATCTGTTTCAGTAACGGCTGGTGCTCAGGAATAGGGTCAATGGCTGCCATATGAAGTTTAAGGCCCTTTTCGGCCAGATGCATTCGAGCGGTGTTTATGGCCTGGGCTGCAATTTCAGGGCCAAGCTGTCTGATGAAAAATGCGGTATCGAAAATGCTCAGATAACAGGCACCATCGACTCTGTAATAATCAGGTTCGATAAAGTATCTTTCAGCCACAAAGCTTATAAACTCAACAAAATCAGCAGGATCGGTAAAAACAAGGCGCGACGGATCTATAAGTCTCGCGGCTGCGTCTTTGACCGGCATCACCTTCCTGGGCATGCGATTGGCCCACATGAGCGCAAAGCGGGTCTTTCCACGATTCGCGCTCTTTAAAAAGCCGTCATTAAGAGCTCCTTCAAGAAGTCGCCTGCCTCTCGACCAGTAATAGGCGAAAACGAAGAGATCAACACCATATTCAGCGGCGGCATCGAGTTTTCGGGCAAATACTTTCGGGTCTGCCTCGTTCTCCTGACCCCATAACGGCAACCGGGGCTGCTCATGATCTGCAAACGATGGCTTGCAGTTGTAAACCAGCTGCCACTCGCTCCAGCCACGTGGAAAAGATGCATCGCGAATTTTGCATGGATGCCAGCCAGGGTAGTAGTAAGCACCAACGGTCAAGGTTTCCGGCTTCACAAAACTGATTCCAGAATGTTCAGACCGGTTTCAAGCAATTTAAGATCTGCCTGGGTTCCCATGTGGCCGATACGAAACACCTTTCCGGCAAGAGGCCCGTAACTTCCAGCCACCGCCAGGCCGCGTTCCCGGCAGCGACGGTCCAGCTCTGGCCATGAAATCCCTGCTGGCAGGTTGACGGCAGTAACAGAAGGTGATTTGATGGCCGTGGGGCCGGCAAAACATTCAAGGCCCATCTGTTTGATGCGACTGAGGCAATAACTTTGTGCTTGAATATGTCGGTCGTATACCTGTTCAAGCCCTTCTTCAAGAATCAGACCGGCTGCAGCCGACAGACCTGCGAGCCCTTGCCAGTACATGGTGTTTGGAAAATAGAAGTCTGTGGTGGCGTTTTTAAAAGGCTTGAAGGCATCGTAGCCCTGGTAATTCACCCGATCGATGATCTCCCAGGCTTTATCGCTGACAGCGACAAAGGTCATGTCGGGCGGGGCTGAAAGGCATTTTTGGCTGCCGTTCAGACAAAGATCGATAAGAAATTTATCTGCTTCTACCGGCATTCCACCGGCACTGGCAACGGTATCGACGCAAAACAGCGGCACGCCATGAGACTTTTTGATGCGTGCAACTTCTCCGAGCGGGTTTAGTGTCCCTGAGGGAGTTTCACAGTGCACCATGGTAATCATCAGCGGCTTGAACTCGGCGATAATTTTTTCGAGTTCGCTGCAGTTACCGACGGTTTCATGATAAGGAAGTTCGAAGCACCTGACTTCAGCGCCGATCGTTTTGGCCATTTCGGCAATACCATAGCCAAAAACCCCGGAGCAGACAGAGACAACACGGTCGCCAGGCTTCAGACAACTCTTCAACGCACCCCAGAGACCGAGCATGCCCTCGCCGGTCTGCATAAAAACCTGGTTACTGGTTCCGAGAATGGTTTGAAGTTTTTTTTCGGTAGACAGATACAGAGCCAGATAATCTTTATCAAGATCAGCAGAGCCATAATTAACGTTGTAGGCAGCAAGAACCTTTTCTGGTACATTTGTTGGCCCGGCAATAAAACTGGCGATCAATCTGCTCATATAATTCCCCTTAATAAAGTATCAAGCTATTTTTACCAGATATTCTCTTATGAAGCAAAAATACTTATGTAAAAATTCTTTGCACCTGTCCAAAAAGCTGCTATACTTAGGGTACACAACAAAAATAGTGCGAGGGTAATACTTTATATGAAAAAAGAGCATCTTGACATCGTCTGGGATTCCTGCAGCGAACTCGAAAAGGCTAATATCAGCTTTGGTGAGTTTCTCGACAAACTCGGGCGAGCCATGGAGTCGGCAACCACGGGCGAAATGCAGCTTGTCAGCGAAATTGCCCGTAACCTTGAAGTCGCTCTTGTGTCTGGCTCAAGCGATGAAATTATTTCAATTATCGATGTTCTCAAACGTCAGGTAGCTGTAAAAATTCGCTCTGACCGCTAAAACTTCGGGCACGGGGATTGCCTGCCTCAGCAAAATTCCGATTATTGATCGGTCTAGCTGGTGCTTTATCAAACTTGAATCCGTATTAATGCCGTCATTCCCGCAGAAGCGGGAATCTTATCTCTAACGGATTAGATCCCCGTTTGCACGGGGATGACAGAATTATTGCCCATTCCTGCCTTCATCTTTGACAGAGCGCTAATGGTCTGCCAAACTTGAATCTGTAGTAATTCCGTCATTCCCGCAGAAGCGGGAATCTTATCTCTAAAGGCTTAGATCCACGCTTTCCCCCTTTCGGGGACAAGCGCGGGGATGACGAAATTCCTTTCCGTTATTCCGGGCGCAGAACAGGAATCCATGAATTTAATGCGTTTGCCCTGGGGCTGGCGGTGAGAGGTTTACATTCATGGATTCATCTGCTAAGATGGCTTTCTGCTGTACAGAATCCTTTTTATTGTGGTTTATTTGCCTTGACAAATCCTGCCAGATACATTAAACTGCTTGTTACCTACGACGGAAGTGCCTTTTTCGGCTATCAGTTTCAGCCGCACCTGCCAACGGTGCAGGGCGAGCTCGAAAGAGTTTTCAAGCTGATAACTGGCGAAAAAAGCAGGGCTGTCGGGGCGGGTCGGACAGACACCGGAGTTCATGCAGTTGAACAGGTGGTTCTCTTTAGAACTGAGTGTCCGATACCAGTTGAAAAATTAATCATCGGAATGAACGGTGCTTTACCTGGCGCACTACGGATTTGCAGGGCAGAAGAAGCAGAAGAAAGCTTCCATCCTTGTTTTTCGGCCCGCGGCAAGCATTATCGCTATCTTTACCGACTGGTCAAAACCAGATCACCCTTTCTCGAAAGGTTTTTCTGGCAGCTTGAACAGCGGCCGGATATCGACAGAATGCAGGCAGCGGCAGAACTCCTGGTTGGTGAGCATGATTTTGCAGCTTTTGCCAAATCCCCGCATCAGTATGAAAGCACCGTTAGAACTGTTCTTGAGACCAGCGTTGTCCTTGAAGATGAGATATTGACCTTTGATGTAATCGGCACCGGTTTTATGCATAACATGGTACGTAACATGGCAAAGGCTTTGCAGCTCATTGGCTCAGGCCAGATGCAGTCTGAAGAAATTCTCGAACTGTACCGTAATCAGAATAGACGAAGGCTTGGCGCACCTGCACCGCCCGGCGGACTTTATCTGATGAAAGTCATGTATTAACCGAAAAGGAGGAAAATCGGTGAAGACGTTCCATGCTAAGAAGACTGACTTTACCCGTGACTGGGTCGTGGTAGATGCCAAGGATATGCCCCTTGGTCGCCTTGCTTCTCAGGTTGCTGCTCGCCTTCGTGGTAAGCACAGACCTATTTACACCCCCAATGTTGATTGTGGTGACTTCGTTATTGTGATCAATGCCGACAAGATCGTTCTGACCGGCAAGAAACACGACGAAAAGCTTTATCACTGGCACACTGGTTACACAGGACACATCAAATCCCTGACCTATGGCCAGCTGCTTGAAAACACTCCAGACAAAATGCTCTGGCTTGCTGTTAAGCGCATGTTGCCCCGCAACAAGCTGAGAAAAAATTATCTCGGTAAACTCAAAGTATACGGCGGAGCTGAACATCCACACTCAGCTCAGCAGCCCAAAGCCGTTAATCTTACCAAGTAAGGAAGGAGGAAAATAATCATGGCCGAACTGTTTTTCTGGGGAACCGGTAGAAGAAAATCCGCAACCGCACGCGTCCGCATTTGCAGAGGCGAAGGTAAAATCGTTGTCAATAAGAGAGCCTTCGAGAGTTATTTCCCGATTCCTCTTACACGCAAAATTATTGTCCAGCCACTTGCCACCACTGAAACCCTTGGCAAGTTCGACGTATATGCTAATATCGCCGGCGGCGGCAGCACTGGTCAGTCTGGTGCTCTGCGCCATGGTCTGGCCCGCGCCCTTGTTAAATTCAACGAAGAATTTCGTTCTCCGTTGAAGAAAAATGGCTACCTGACTCGCGATCCGCGCATGAAAGAACGTAAAAAATACGGTCTCAAAAAAGCAAGAAGAAAACCACAGTTTTCAAAACGCTGATTTTTACAAAAACACCCCTGCCTGCAGGGGTGTTTTTTTCTTTAGTTAGCGCCTGCTTTGTGGTAGTAATAGACAGATGAGGTGAATGTATGAAAGACAAAGAATTGATTGAAGCAGCTATCGAAGCCAGCAAAATGGCCTATGCCCCCTATTCGAATTTCATGGTCGGTGCCGCCCTGCAACTTAAGAACGGTGAGATTATCAAGGGCTGTAATATCGAAAACGCAAGCTTTGGTCTCACAAATTGTGCCGAACGCACCGCATTGTTTACTGCCATCGCCCGTGGCGAAAAGAATTTTACCAGGCTGGCGGTTTATGTCGATCGCCCGGCTTTTACCGCCCCATGCGGAGCCTGTCGCCAGGTAATTCTTGAACTGGCACCCAAGGTTGAAATTCTGCTCGTAAATAACCGTGGCGAAGTCAAAAAAACTAACATTAAAGAGCTTCTGCCGCTGAGTTTTGGCTCAGAAGATCTCGAGAATTGAACTTATACCCATGCCAGAAAAAGGTCCATCCATACCGAAAGCCCTTCTGAAAAGCCCGACAATGCAGGTTATTCTGTTTGTCATTACCCTTGCTTATGTCGTGTTTCCGGTTGATGTAATTCCTGATGTTCTGCCGGTCATCGGCTGGCTCGATGATCTGGCGGTTTTTATTACGCAGATTTCGGTTTTTTTCATGTATGTGCATGAAAAACGCAAACAGGCTGCGGCTAAGCAACAGTCGGGCCCGGGTGAAGGGGGCAGCAATGGCCGTTAAGAAAAGCAATATCCGCCAGGAAGTTCAGGCGGTTGGTTTCTATATTGGCGAAGATGAGTATGCGCTTTACATC
>JAQUZA010000088.1 GCA_028691595.1 Candidatus Rifleibacteriota bacterium | reverse complement strand
ACCAATAGCTGTATCTATATCACTTCTGAGCTTCAAAAGTTTCTCACTGCTGAAATCTGTTGCTGACAGTTTTTTAACAATTTGCAGGCGACTATTAAGAAAGCTTTCAACATTGAGTGATTCTTTAAATAGCTCAAGCTCATTATAAGCTTCTGCAAGTCTACCCGATTCCGAAAAATATGAATATTCTTCAAGAAAATAATCGAGAGCATAAAGGGAAACAAAAACCGGCAGCACCACCAGCATTATCCAGGCCAGAACAACGCGGCCGGATGGTACAGCTATCTTTTCTTTGATGAGCATTCTGGAGGGTTCAGACATTTTGCAGTTCCATTGCTTCCGGGCTGAATTCTCTTGTTTTCAAGCTGACTCCGGCTTCCTGGTGTGCTTCGCAGCTCACAAGAATACGACTTTCAGTGTTGCGGGTCAGTGATTCGAGATAGGCTGCACGCTCGATGATTTTGCCGGTGACGGTAAAATCTTTTCGGCCTGTTTCGCTGCCAATACTGCCCGAAACAACCATGCCCGTGTCGATACCTATGCCGTTGTCAATAACGAAAAGCCCCTGTGCTACCCTTTCGCTGTTCAGGGCCTTGAGTTGCTGGCGCATGCGCAGTGCCGCTTTGCAGGCACGCAAAGATGGGTTTTCCTGCCCGCTTTCTTCGAAAAAAACCGCCTGCACGGCATCACCAACATATTTGTCGATCGAGCCGCCAAATTGTTTGATAGCTTCTTCCATACGGGTAAAATACGAATTCAGCATTTCAACTACCTCGGCAGGCGAGTATTTTTCACTAATTGAAGTAAAGCCTCTGAGGTCAGAAGCCAGAATGGCGACTTTTATCTGCGTGCTTTCACCGGACATGCTGGCATTGCCAGATTGAACCTGTTGAATCAGAACACCCGAAACATAGCGTTTGATCATTTCCCGCTGTTTGAGAGCGTTGGACATCTCGTTGAATGCCCTGGTGACTTTTTCAAACTCATCTTCAGAAAAACTGGCGATCATAACCCCATATTCTTCGCGATTTAGTGCTTCAACGCCATGGTTAATTATTTTTACCGGGCCGTTGATGAATTCAACGATGATCGAAGTGATAAAATATAACAGCAACAGAGCGTAACCCGCAAAAAAAGGAAAAATCATTCTGGTCGCCAGACCGGCAAAGCCAAAGCTTCCCCCCCTGGTTTTGGCGATGGCGGAGATAATAGCGCTGTCACCTTCCTTATAGCGCCAGGCGTTGATTTCGAGATCATCACCATTTCGCGAAATGCTCTGACCGCTTTCTTTTGTTGATAAAGCTCTGGCAAAGTTTGCGTTCATTTCCGGTGAGAGCAGGGCTGCGGTCGGCCAGCCAAACATGAACATCTCAAGAATCTTGCGCAATCTCACTCCCATATAAACATCACCGTAGCGCCCCTTTTTTGTGAACCAGAGAGGGTTATTGTTTGCCTGATAACTGAGATAGCGATAAATGCTTTCGTTGTAATTAGACAACCTTTGATAAACAAGATAAAACCTCTTTTTTAAGTCTTTGATAACCATGAGAATAGCTTTGCTGGTGTCTGCGGTGTGAGAAAGCTCACGCTGCACCGTATTTTCATGCACGATCCAGGCCTCTTCAAATTCAGGCGTAATGTAGTTCTCCATGATACCCAGGGTCATCGTCCGCGAAAAATTGCCGAGTTTGTTGGGCCGACTTGTTTTTTCAATCCCAAGGCTATCCAGGTATTTCTCAAGAAGACTGTTCACCAGCCGGTTATTTGGCATTTCATGAAGAAGCCCGCTATACTGAACCAGAAAGCCATCATCACGTGCAAAAGTAATTGAATTTGTCCAGGTCGTTATCCAACTGCTCGGTTCTGCCGGGCGCAACAGAATTTCAGGTATTCTTTTTTCATCGCTGTTGTTTTTCTCAAGACGGCGTTTTATTTCAAACCCTGCCGCCATCTGGCGGGCATTGTTCTCATCGTTGAGCAATGCTAGTTCACGAATACTGTTGTTAGCCTGCTGAATCAACTGGTTTTCAATAACTCTTGCCGATGACCGCAATGACAGAAAGGTCAGTATACCAACCCCAAGAACGGGAATAATTACGATTATGCCAAGAATAAACGCCAGTTTGCGTCTTGTTGAAATCTGCAGGCTGAAACCGAACAGCCAGCACCTGAAAGCCCATGATGCATAAAAGATCAACGCCAGAGATGCAACGAGCCTGAATATTGAGAATTGCCATTTCTGATTTTCGAATTCTGCATTGAATGAACCGGAAATTTTTATCGTAAGATTGCTTCGCCTGCGCCTTTGGTGGCTATCTGAAGAATTTTTGGCAAAAAGGTAATGGCTCCAGAATTCAGTTGGGGGTTTAACCAGAAAATCAAATCCCCTGGCAGATGGCACAAAGCCAGTTGTGTGGGTTGAGTTCTGCTGAATCGATACTGATAGACCTTCTGCTTTAAGGTTTTCTGCCCGTTTTAATATGGCAGCAGGGTCAATTGATTTCTGCGGTATAATGACCGTGTAGGCACCATGAAGGTTAACGACGCTCATGCAGGAATATGTATAGATGTAAATCGACTGCTGACCGAAGTAGTCAGTAAAAGCTTCTTCAATTCTGTCGTGTTGGCCAACTATTTCTGTATACCTGCTTAACCAGGCGAAGCTGAATTTTCTCTCCTGCCAGCCCATAAATGCTTTGGTAAGATAGGGCGAAAACTGGCCATGCTTTGCCCATTTCTTCTGGTAATGCTGCTGATAAAGATGCACTGCGGTCGAATAATTGATCTGAGTGTGCTCGAGCGCAAGCTCGTCAAGTTCATTGCACTGCTTGACAAGATCTTCGCAAAACCATGAATGCCCGCTCGCAAACTCAGGCCCGTTAACATGCAGCATTATTGCATCTAGGCCCCTTCTGCGGATTTCCTGTAACAGTCGCCCCGGAAGTCTTTCGTCAAAAATATCTTTGCCAAAATCAGCTGTCGGGCGCATTCTGATCAATTTCGGCGAAATATCGGGAAGAGCGTATTTGTGCGCCTCGCGAATTATTTCTTTGACATAGTTTGCTGGCTGCATGACCAATCTGATCTGCTCAGCCACCAGCATTATTTTTTCACGCAACAACCCGGCGGCTGATTCCCTTGATCTTTCAAGTGCGGTTTCAAGCAGGCTATAAAAAAAACACAGCGGGATGAACAGCACCAGAAAACCAGTCAGCAGCAGCGAGACTCCTGTTGTTCCCTCAGGGTTTCTCAAAGTTTTTCGATTGCCATTCTGGTAACCAGCATTCTATCGTTGCCGTTTATATATATTTTGTCAGAGGTAAGCCCGATAAAATCATTGCCGAAAAAATCAAAAATGGAGCCTTTGATAGTGAATTCAGGCACTCTGCCCAGCAACTTCCGGCCATCGGTCAAAAAGGCCACCTGAACTGGTGAGGCAAATTGCCCGTCGGGGGTAAAATCACCGCCACTGGCCATTTGAACCATAAGCCCCGGCCTGCCGTTAAGCAGTTCGCTCAGTGTTCTGCCGGAATGCTTTATCTCAAGATTTGCACCGCCAAGTGATGGAACACTGTCATAATTGCCGTCAGCACACCCGGTATTTTCAAAGCCGTAGCGCCTGGCGGTCTTTTTATCGGTATATGGCCTGGTAATGACACCATTTTGAATCAGCCAGCTGAGATTTTCTGCGGTTATGGTTCCTTCCATGTCAAAGGCAGGCCCGAAAGTCTCGACCGGGTCACCGGCGATCTGCAGACTGAAATTCTCAGAAAAAACTTTTTTGCCGAGCTGATTTTGAAACAGTGAAGCCTTATTACCGAGCATTTTGCCGTTGAGATCACGCTGAAACAGCCTGGTTAAAAGGCTTTGCCCAATGATGACCGGCAGGTTTTCGCAGGGAAGAGGCTGAATATTGTCATACGCCTCGATAATTTCACTGATGGCGGCGACCACCCTGGATTCATCGAGCTGGCGGTCTACAAGACCAAAGAATGTATCCATTATGCCGGTTGAACCCTGTTTTTTGATGAGGAAACTCAGGCTGAGATAAGAATCAAGGTGTTCAAGCCGCAGTTGCCGCTCGTTTTCGAGCTGCAGGCTGACATGACTCAGATTAACCTTATTGCTCAGCGCGAAGGCCGGGTGCCTTGCCTTGATTTCCTTCAACAGGGTGCTTATGCGGTTGCATAAATCGCTGTCGCTGATCTTTAAGCTGTCGAGTTGGGTGCGGTGCTGAAGATTCTCGCTGATATCGACATCGTATTCAATGCCGTAGTCGAGACTTTGGGCAGCACGGGCATAAAGCTCTTCGCTGTTTACTTCGCCAAGCCCTCCAGCTACACCTATTTTTCCGTCTTTTATGACGCGACAGCCGGTTTTGCTGATGTTCTTGCGCCTTACGGCCTGAATTTCATTCTGAACGATGCTGAGCGAGGTTTGTTTAACGGTCTGGGTTAATTTTTCGCGCATAATGGGCCCCTTACTGAACATTTATTTCTTTGACCCTGACAAAAGGGCCGCCAAAACTTACCGGCAAGGGGTATTGCTCCATCTTGCCGCAGCCGCCGCCAACAAAACTCAAAATTTCAAGCTCACGTGAAACAGCGTCTATCTTGTCGAGAGTGCTCATGACATTGCCGGTGATAACCGAAAACTTGACCGGTCTGGTTACCTTGCCATTTTCGATCAGATAAGCCATTGAAGGGGCAAGGGTGAAGGTTGACATGCCTGAACCATGCTTCACTGAATCGATGAGAATCCCATGACTGATGCCAGCGATCAGGTCATCTTTGCTGCAGGTGCCGGGTTCTATATAGGTTGCCGTCATGCGCACGATCGGCTCAAATTCAAAACTGATGGAACGGGCATTGCCAGTAACTGCTTCGCCAAGCTCTCCTGCCGTTGAGGCGCTGTGCAATCGGCCGCTCAGAATACCATGGTCGATCAAAACGGTTTTTTCGGCGCGGGTGCCTTCGTCATCAAAAGGTGTGAAGCCGCTTCCGGCAATATTACCGTCATCGACAATGCTCAACTGGTCTGAGCCTACGCGTCGGCCAATCTGCCATTCCTTTTTCATGCCTTCGTCGCCAAGCATGAAGTCAGCCTCACTTTTGTGCCCAAAGCTTTCGTGCGCAAAAATTCCGGCTGCCATAGGTGAGAGCACCACAGTGTAATTGCCACCCTCGATCTTTTCAGCCCCGACAAAAAATGCCCTCGCTTTTTCGATGTGGGCTTTTGCTTCGTGATGCAGTTTCGTCAGTGGCATAAAATCAGATTCGGCCCGGCACCACGTTTCACTGAAAACATTGGCTCCGCTGCCAAACCTGAAACCAAGGCGCAGACCAGCTGTCTGGGTATCAAACTGCAGATTGGCTCCAAGGCTCGAATAAAAAGACTTTATGATTCTGGCATCTGAATAACTCGATGACCAGTGGGTGATCTCTTTGTCTTCGGCAACCAGAGCCGCAAATGATTCTGTCAGTTTGATCTTTTCGCCTGAAGATACGCTTTTAACGCTGTTGGCGGCGAACCGGCAAAAATCGCCGGTATTGGTCTGCATTCTTTTGACGGTCGGATGGTCGCAGATGGCAGGGTTTGCTTGACCAAGGCTGGCCAGACCGACAAGTTCAGCGTTTATGCTTCCCAGATCGGTTGTTGAAGCATAAAACCAGCGGTTGCCGTCAAATAGCCTGATAAAGGCACCACTGTCTTCTTTTTCTTTTACTTCTTCAAGGCGGCCGGTCTCAATTCTCACCAGCGAGCGAAAAACCTTTTCAATGCGTACGTCGGCGTAAAAACCCTCGGGAAATTTATACATCAGCTTCTCCAGGTCAGCGAAAAATGGTGGCAACTTTAAAAATTGCGGCATAGCAGACAGCAGTAATCGTTGAACTGCCGATCACTGCCACAGGAAACGAAAAATCGCGCCTCAACATCAGAGGCAGGGCGAGAAAAAACGCCAGCGAAGGTAGAACCATGATGCTTATATCGCTGGCGAGAGCGGCTGTACGTTCTTTGCTGCCAGTCTCGTGATAGAACCATGCCAGCGCCAGTATCGATGTTACTGGTAGAGAAGCAAGTATGGCCCCTGCGGTCTGGTTTCTTTTAGCGCCTTCGCTGATAATAATTACCAGAATTGTCGTGAGTAGAATTTTGACAAAGTATTGCATAAATCTGATTTTAACATTACCCTGAGCAGCCAAACAAACTAAAAGAGTTCGTGAACCATGAATATTACAAGATATGCCCGCATCGAAAACTCGCCCCGTCCGCGTGAGATCGTGCTTCTGAAGGCATTTCCGTGCCAATGGGGGCGCTGCAGCTTTTGCGATTATATTCATGACAACAGTGCCGATGAAAGTGAAATGAACTCAACCAATGCCGGGGTTTTGCGCCAGGTAACCGGAGATTTGAAAGCATTGCAGGTGATTAATTCTGGCAGCTGTTTCGAAATTCCCGCCGCCTCATTACAGTTAATCAAAGAAACGGTACAGCGCTGCCAGGTTCAGCAACTCTACTTTGAGGCACATTGGAGCTATCGCCACCGCCTCGATGAAATGCGCCGGTTTTTTGGGCTGCCAATCATTTTTATAACCGGAGTAGAAACATTTGACGATCATTTCCGCAACCAGGTGCTCAAAAAGGGAATGATCTATCGAGATATCGCCGAGATCAGACAGTATTTTGCTTCGGTGTGCCTGATGATCGGTATGCAGGGGCAGACTCGCGAGATGATCAGCAATGATGTTAAGATTGCTATCGAAAACTTTGATTATGTAACTATCAACCTTTTTGTTGATAACAGCACCGGTATTAAAGCCGATTTAGAACTGCAGGCATGGTTTAAATGCGAGTTTGCATGGTTGCAGCAGCACGAAAAAGTTGATATCCTCTTTGAAAACACCGATTTTGGCGTAGGAGCAGCAATTCAGTCATGACAAACACACACTTCTGGCTCATTCTTCTGGTTGTAAACTATTTTATGATCGGCCTGTCATTCAAGCTTTTCAGAATGTACGGGCTTTTTGCCTGGGTCGCTCTTGCCTCGATTCTTGCCAATATTCAGGTGGTTAAGACCATTGAGCTGTTTGGTATGGTAACCACCCTCGGTAACATCATCTACGGAACTTCTTTTCTTGCCACTGATATCATCAGTGAATGTTATTCTGAAGAAGAAGCCAGAAAAGCTGTAAAAATAGGCATGTTCAGCATCATTGCCACTACCGTTATCATGCAGGTCTGCCTGATGTTCGAACCGCACGCTTCAGATATGGCACATGGAGCTCTCAGCAGCATTTTCTCGCTTATGCCCCGCATTGCTCTGGCCAGTATTGCCGCATATTTTATCAGTCAGAATTTTGACGTGTGGTTTTACAATTTTCTGAAAATCAAGTTCCCCGCACATCTCTGGCTGAGAAACAATGGCTCGACAATGGTCAGTCAGCTGATCGACAATACCATCTTTACTCTCCTGGCTTTCTGGGGAGTTTTTGAGCTTGAAATACTCTGGCAGATTTTTGCCTCTACCTATGCCCTGAAATGGATCGTCGCAGTTTGTGATACTCCGGTCATTTATTGGGCAAGATCTCTTCACCAGCGCGATCAAAGCTCCAAAGGTGGTGGCAATGACAACGAAAAGCAAGCTTTAAACGAGTCTCAGTCTAGAAGCAGTTCAGAAAATGCCTGTGAAAATTCGTTCGCAGAAAGCGCTCTCGGGTAATTATAAAATTTCTGCCCGGGTCTTTCGTTATAATAAGGCCGGTTACAGTTGCCGCAACCCGATGTTCTGAAGGCTTCGCCGTTATTCAGGGCGCTCAACAAAGTTTCATCACCGGTTGTCTTCAGGCTTGTCAATCGGCCACCCGCAAAAATACAGGCTGCAAAACTTGTCTTTCCTTGTTCACAGAGGTATCTGAAAGCCTGCATGCGCCTATAAGCGCTCATTTCTGGTGCTGAACCGCCGTTAACCGGAGTTAAAGCAAATAACGAAATTTTCCCACCAGCAGAAACAATCTCTTGAATCCGTTCGGCAAAAGCTTCTTCGCTGTCGCCAAGGCCAAAAATCAGATGAACTTCGATTCTTTCACCTGCTTTATTGAGAAGACGCAGCAGGGCAGGCCAGTCTTCCTGCCAGTTTTTTCGCTTGTGTTCACGATAAGTTTCTTCACTGGCGGCATCGAGACCTATTCCGATGTGATCGAGGCCCATGTCAAGCATTTCTAGGGCCAGTTCAGTCTGAGATGGGCTCAGGGTCATGCTGGTAGCAATGCCGCTGTTGATAAGCTGCCGGGCAAGATTTTTGAGAAGAGTTGTGGTTGCCGGGTTGTAGCCGGTCTGCAGACAAACCCTCTTGAATGGCCTGGGTTCAGCGGTTAGTCGGGCAAGAACCGTTGTAAAGCTGAATTCGGGCCAGGTTATACGCGACAGTCTTTTTGACTGCTGGTTGCCATTGGCGCGGGGGCAGAAAGAACAACTGCCGATGCAACCCTGGTCAAAGAGCAGATAGGCTGTGGTAGGTGCAACGTCCTGTCTGGCATTTACCAGCCCCAACACAATTGCCGTACCGTATGAAACTCTGATTTGTGTATCTTCAGGCATTTAATAGCACTTCCCGGTTATTGTCAGGCGTTGACAGGTTGAATACAAGGCCAAGAAAAGTAGAGAGGCATGACCATTGAGAAAAGACTGCCGGATAGCGTTCACAGGGCACAGCAGTTATGATGGTTGCTGACCATGACCTGATGTTTTTCTAGAATGGCAACGAGCTGATGATCGGGCATGACAAATTTGCGGCAGCCATGCATCCAGGCGAGAATGTCAAAATTGCGGCGATAAGGCCCGGCAGGGCGCATGCAGCCAATATGTATCGGGCATGCAAGCATTTCGTTAGCCTGCTTCATAAGAGAGATGACCTTGGCCAGTTCTGGGGGCTGAACATCCGCCATCCGCGTGCCGGGGGTGGGGCGAAATATGAGAGCAACAACTTCTTTTGCATGATTTGTGGCAAGAAATCTGAGGGTGTTTTCTTCGCCAGCTGGAAAATCTTCTGGGCAAAGCCCTATGGTCAGGTGGGCGACAGTTTTAAAATGTCTGCAATACTCAAGATAAAGTTGTCGGAAATCTTCGCGGCTGTATTTAAGCCCATAAACCTCTTTAATTACAGAATCAGAGGCGGGCAGATCAAAAGAGACAACCGGATTCCTGGCTTTGAGTGGCAACAACGCCTCAGGAGACTGATAGCCAACATGCAGGTTGAGCTTCAGATGTTGGGGAAGTTCAAAAATACCTTGCAGGTGCTGTTTAATCGGAACTTCGCCATCGACAGTGCTTCCGCCACTTATCAGTGCGGCTTCATAACTGCTCAGGTCGAGGTTGTGAAGTTTTGAGAAGGATTGCATGCCTTTGAGGTAATGAGCATTGCAGTGAGCACAGTTCTGCTGACAGCTTTGATCAGTAAGTGATATGCTCAGGGTGCGGGTAGGTTTTACCCGGTCAAGAAAGGGATTCTGAGTGCTGGTAAATTGTTGCAGAGTGGGTGCAAGCCCTCTAAGTTCTTCAGGTAAAGCCTCTAAAAGGCTTTTATATAGGTGCTGCATGCTCTGATCAGATTTCGTCGTCAGCTGAAACCCTTATTACCTCAGATAGAGTGGTGATGCCGCGAAGAACCTTTGCCAGGCCGTCCTGACGCAGGGTGCGCATGCCCTGTTTCATTGCTTCATTTTTTATGACGCTGGTTGCCGATTTTTCGACTATCAGCTCTTTAATGCGTTCATTGGGAACCAGAAGCTCGGTAATGGTCGTTCGGCCACGATAACCGGTCTGGTTGCACTTGAGGCAACCCTTGCCCTGAAAAACTTTGGTTTTTCCGGCCTGATAGAGAAGCTTTGACCTCTTAATCACGGCAGCGGGCGGTTGATACTCTTCTTTACAGGCTTCACATATGGTTCGAACCAGGCGTTGTGCCATGATGCCGATAATTGAACTGGCCACCAGGAAGGGTTCTACACTCATGTCAATCAGACGGGTCATTGCTCCGGCCGAGTCATTGGTGTGCAGGGTAGAAAAAACCAGATGCCCCGTTAATGCCGCTCTGATAGCAATTTCAGCCGTATCATAATCGCGTATTTCACCAACCATGATGACATCTGGGTCCTGGCGAAGAATCGAGCGCAGACCGCCCGCGAAGGTAAAACCGGCTTTGGGGTTGATCTGGCCCTGATTGATGTTGGCAAGTTGGTATTCAACCGGGTCTTCAATGGTAACAATGTTGATTGACGGGTCTTTGATGCATTGCAGGGCCGCGTAAAGGGTCGAAGTTTTGCCGCTGCCTGTGGGGCCGGTAACCAGAACGATGCCATTGGGCTTGTTTATCAGTGACGTGGAGGTTGTCAGAGTGTCATCAGGGAATCCCAGGTCTTCAAGACCATACACAACGGTGCTTTTA
>JAQUZA010000087.1 GCA_028691595.1 Candidatus Rifleibacteriota bacterium | reverse complement strand
TGTTGTTGCTGTCTGAGGTTAAAGACCCGTTTGATGTCGAACTGATCGATGACCATGTTGATATAATACAGGTTGGCACCAGAAACATGAGCAATTTTCAGTTGCTGAAGCATCTTAGCCAGATTAGAAAACCTGTAATTTTAAAACGTGGCATGGGTTCAAGTATCGAAGAACTGCTCTGTGCTGCTGAGTATTTGATTTCGTATGGTAATACCGAGGTTATTCTCTGTGAGCGTGGCATTCGCACTTTCGAGCACTATACCCGCTTCAGTCTCGATATTGGCTCGGTTCCAGCGCTCAAAGAAATTTCACATCTGCCGGTCATCGTTGACCCCAGCCATGCCAGCGGGCGAAGAACCCTCGTGGGCCCCCTTGCCCTGGCCAGTATTGCTGCCGGAGCTGACGGAATAATGCTTGAAGTGCATGAAAGACCGGCTGAAGCCTTTTCTGATGGCACTCAGTCAATCGATCCCCGGGAATTTGCCGCGATTTTTGCCCGGGCGGCGAAAGTTGCCGCAGCCATCGGGCGTTCAATCATATAAAAGGGCCGTTCTCGCTGAACCAGCGGTAAGGCATTACTCTGACTCTGGTTTATCGCCGAGAATGGCAGCCTTTTTTGCTGCCAGGGCTGCTTCGGCCTGGTCGATGTTTTCACGGGCCAGAGAAAGATCCGGGGCGATTTCCAGGGCCTTTTTCCAGGTGTTTATCGCGTCACGCAATTTGTTCTGCGCCGCGAAGTTGCCCCCCTGATCCATTAAATAGACGACATTGGGCGGATTTTTGCTGACCGCTTCGGCATAAAAAGATTCTGCTTTGCTGTATTCCTGACGCTGAAAGCAGATGTCTGCCATATAGAAAGCCGAACTTGCAGGTGAAATTGTGTAGGCGCGGCTGAAAAATTCTTCGGCTTCATCTATGCGAGATTGCTGCAGGCGCAATTCACCCATGGCGATGTAGCCGTCATGATTGTCGGGCTGTTTGGCGATGACACCCCGGTAGAGGTTTTCTGCGCCGACAAAATCTTTCTTTTCGAGCATTATACTCCCGTTGAGAAAGACAAAATCAACGACTTCGGGGTAAGTGCTCATAAGATACGCGGCGAATTCTTCGGCTACCTGACTGTTTCCAAAGGTTCGCAGCAATTCATACATTTCAATGGCAACTTTGGCCGAAAACATCAGATCAAGGCTCTTTTTAAGGCTTCTGGCGGCTTTCTGCGGCTCATTGATTTTGAGCTGTGCTTTGGCAAGGTCAAAATAGGCTCCGGCAGGGTCTGAATGAGCTCCAGCACAACTTTCCATGATAGTTGCGTAGGTGCCGGTATCATTGCTGCGGCGGGCTGCATTGGCTTTGTGAATCAAAATACTCGTGCGGGTTTCACTGACACCGAGAAACAGAGCAAAAGCAAGAACCACAGCCATCAGCACCCTCGAAGTCTGCAATGACGGTGCTGTTTTGTTTATAAACGCAAAACCTTTTTCGAAGCCAACCGTTCTGGCAGCAATCAGAAAGACTGCGATTGCCAGAAGGCCTTTGGCCAAAGAAACCGGGTCGTTCATATCATCTTTGAAATATAGCCCGACAACGACCAGCACCGAAATTATAGCTTCAAATAACGTAATTGAACGGCTGTGCCAGACATGAATCAGCAAAAAACCGGCCAGGAAGCCGAGCGAAAGAGAAATGTTGCCGCCCACGTCAAAACCAAAGAGAATCAGAACTATGATCGCCATTCCGGCTTGAAGCAGCGAGATTGAACCGCTCAGAGCCGAAGTTTGCCCGGCTGGTTGCCCGTTCTTGTGAAAGCTGTTCTTTTTAAAAGATGTTTCGAGAACCCCGGTTGGGCAGGCTCCGATGCAAATATGACATTTAATGCATTCAGTGTTCTTAACATGCCCAAGATCACGAATCTCTGCGGCTACATCAAGACCCATCGGGCACGAAGAGGTGCATTCCTGCTGACAGGAAGTGCAATCTTTTGTCTGTCTGACCTTGTGGGGCGCAAAGCGCTCTAACCAGCTGAACCAGAGTCTAAAGGTGCAGATGCTGCGGCAGAAAGCCCTTTCGCCAAAAAGAAATATAAGAAAAAAGCCACTGATCATGGTTGTCAGACAGATAAGAAGAATAGAGCGTGGAACCCCTGACCAGACGGGTGTTGCTGAAGGGTTGAATGAAAAACTGGTCGGAAAACCGTTAAAAATCCAGTAAATTACCACCTGCGCGATAATGATGATGAACCATGCCCATGGAATCAATCGTGAATTCAAATGCTGCATGCATGGCTTAATACCTGCTTTTTTCATGATCCAGAAAGCTACATCCTGGGTGATGCCCCAGTGGCAGAACCAGCCGCAGAACAACCCACCAAAAAACAGAGCATGCAGAAAAACAGCGATCGAAAAGATGGTTCCGGCAGTGATGACTCCGGAGCGCATGGTCCCAAAAAACTCTCCGAACCCCAGATGTCCGACTCCTTCATAGCCCCAATGATGCCATAGAGCAGTGTGAAGAAAAAATAAAATATAGACAAGCAACAGAAGCGGCCGGCGAAATCTAGCCCAGATCATGCTATTTCCTCTTATTTGATCGATTTTAAAAAATATAAACCATAAGAGCTAAAATTGAAAGCTGCACCTCCTTTTTACAGGGCAAACGCATTAAATTCATGGATTCCGGGTCTACGCCCGGAATGACGGAAACAAATCATGTCATTCCCGCGAAAGCGGGAATCCAGTCCAATTGAGGATTTGAAGTGTTTTAGTGCGTTTGCCCTGCTCCTTTTTATCAGACTCTTTGAAACAAGGAATCGATGGATTAACTGGTTTTAAACCGGTAACCAGGCTGACAGGCTGTGCTGGCATTAAATGCGACTCTTATTTTAAAGAACTTTTTTTATCTCTTTCGCTGTTTAAAAATTTCATTATAATCAAGAAATAAACTAATCATGAGGTACATAAAAATGAACAAAAGCAGGCTGTTTTATTGGGTAATTCTGCTGGTTGTTCTTTCGGTCCCTGTTTCGGGCAGTGAATTCAAGCAGTGGGTTAAGACCAGTGAGGCATCTCACTATCAACAGGCTGAATTCTGTCTTGAAGACCCGAAGGGTGATGCCTTTTTAATTCGCAAACTCGACCAGGTGCCTCAGAAGCTCATCGAGGCTCTTGTTAAAAGTTCTTACCCGCAGGCTGAAATCGAAAAAGACAAAGAACTCAAAGCTCTTGAACAGGCCGAAAAAGACAGCGCCGGCTATGCTATCGGCAAAACTGTGCCCATTGATGTTGACCGCCTGATTAATAAATGTCGCGAGATAATGCTGTATTATTACCCGAGAATCGTCCCCACTCTGGGCGAAGAGCATCGCTGGTCTCCTGAAGCACGGCGCTATCTGGTGTATGGCTTCTGGCACCGTCTCGGTCGTCATATTTTTCGAAAACAGAAAGAATTTCCCAGCCCGCTGTTCTTTCGCTCCAAACTATTTTTGCTGTTAGCCTGCGGCTGGACCTCTCGCTACGCCATAACCGGTCAGGAAACCGCGCTGACTGAACGCATAATGAAATACCCCGATGGTGGCATGCAGCTGCATCACATGTTCATGGAAAGCTATGTGTTGAATAAAGGCAACCTGTATCTGACATTTCTAACCGCCGAAAATGTTCTCGCCGGCGACCCCTACCGTGTCGACCGCGAAAATGACCCGATACAGAAGAAACTTGCTTATCTACGGCATGATTCTGTTCAGATGGGCGATAACTACGGTGCCTGGTATCACTTTTACGGCATTTCAATGTATGCCCTGATGCGAGTGGGTATTGTCAGCCGCGCCGTCGCAGAAATCGAAAGCCTCGGCTCCATTTTCCTCGAAGGAAAAGACAAGCAGGAAGACTACATCAATCGCTATGGAGCGATTTTTGGCAAAAAATTTAAAAAAATGCTCAAAGAAAACCTCTGGGCTAAACCCCTGATGCTTGATGAGCGCACTGATTACATGCTGCCTAATCCTGCCCTGAACAATCAGAAAGCACCGAAAAAGTAACGCCGATCACAGGCCATTACATGTCTGAACGACTTAAAATCGCCTGATTAGAGGCTTTTCAGCCAACGGTAAGCAGCACTACCGAAACACCGTAATAAATCAGCAGGGCGAAAATATCGTTAGATGAGGTTACAAATGGGCCCGAAGCAACGGCAGGGTCAATTTTAAAGCGGTCAAAAAGTATCGGCACCATCGCACCAAACATCGCCGCAAAGGTCATGGCACCAGTCATCGAGAGACCAACCGTTGTTGCAAGGTACAGCGCCGAAAATCTTGCCGATGAAGCAGCTCCGCTGGTGATAAGATATTGAGCCCATACCCCAACTACAAGCCCACAGGCGACCCCCATTACCGCACCTGTAGCTATTTCTCGAATCAGGCGTTTGAACAGATCGCCGCTGGTGAATGAATTCAATGCCAGTCCGCGGATCACGAGTGTTGACGATTGAATGCCGGTGTTACCACCCATGGCCATTACCACCGGTACAAAAAATACCAGGGCTATGACCTCTTTAAATTCGTCCATGAAATATTTCAAAATAGTGCTGGTTATGAAACCGGTTCCAAGGGTGATGAGAAGCCATGGCAGTCTGGCCCGGCAGGCCTGCAAAGGTGAGCTGTAGGTTAATTCTTCGTCAGAGGTGCCGGCGAGTTTAAAGATGTCTTCGCTGGCTTCTTCTTCCATAACATCCATGATGTCGTCAACGGTTACCACGCCGAGAATTTTCTGCTGGTCGTTGACAACAGGTATTGCCATATAATCATACTTGTTGAGAATCGTGGCTACCTCTTCCTGGGGCGTTTCAGGTCTGACCGAAACGATATCGTCGTCCATTATCTCTGACACAGAGACCGAAGGGTTTGCTGACAGCAGGTCTCTTATTGAAACAACACCTTTCAGGCGCTCCTGATTATCAATTACATACATGTAATAGATAATTTCTATATCGGGTGCCACCAGACGCATGTGTGAAAACGCGTTGGCCACGGTGAATTCTTCAAATATTGCTGCATATTCGGTGGTCATGATACCGCCGGCAGTGTATTCATCGTGTTCAAGCAGTTTTCTGACATCGCTGGCCTCATCGAGATCCATGTGGTCAAGAATCTCGCGGGCGCGGTCCTGATCCATGTCCTGCAGAAGGTCGGCTGCTTCGTCCGGGTCCATTTCTTCGATGATTTCAGAAGCGGTTTCGGTATCTAACTGTTCAATGATCTGCAACTGTGTTTCTGAATCGGCTTCAGCAATGGTTTCAGCGGCCACGTCTTCATCGAGGGTTTCGATGATCGAAAGACGTTCAGAATCGTCGAGCTCTTCAAGAATTTCGGCAAGGTCGGCAGGGTGCAGATTCTGGAAATTATCAGAAGTGAGCTCTGTTGTCAGAGCTGAGAACTGATCGTTAAACCCGATTATTTTGTCCCAGGTGATGATTTCCGGCTGGATAAAATTGCCGATGCTGTTCAACAGGCCGCCCAGGTATGGCTCCAGGCCTAGTCGCCGTAATGCGCCTCTAAAACTGATGTCGATGCCGCTGACCCAGATTTCGCCCGTTTCGTCGGTAACTACTTCGAGATCGTTAACTTGAACGGTTCTGACGCTAACCGTGTCAATTACAGATTTGTCCCAGATATGGCTGGCAAGAGGCTGTTCGGTTTTGGGTACATAGGCCGGTAGATCATGAATTGATTTTCCAAGGGTGAAATTTGTTGGAGAAAAGCTGTTGAAAGAACTGCGTGCTGCTATTTTTTCTGACAGTGAATCGAAGTCATAAACAATCGCCTGGTCGAAACAGGGCCAGTTATTGCGTAAAGATAGGGTAAAATCGGTTATTTTTCCTGCCTGTCGGCCGGATTCACTATATACAGGAGCTCCAATAAGGCTGGCAAGAAAGAAGGAGGTTGCACGGGGAGTTTGTTTTATGGTTTGCCCGTTCATGATCGTCTGAGTCCTGGTTCATGTCTGGTGCCTCCTTTTTAATTTGTCAGGGCTCGTATGATACTCTTGAAAATGCCATTTCGCCAGCTATTTTTAAGTTTTTTGCCTTGAGTCATACAGTCTGGTTGACCTGAGTTGGTGTTAAAGGCTAGACTGAAAAGGCAAAATAAACATCGGAGGTAGGGAATGGCGATTCATTCATGGTTTGCGGGTTGGGCTGAACGCAAGGAAAAGTATGCCAGAACCAGCGAGAAATTTATGTCGGCTGACCGTTTTGGCTCAATTGGTGTTGGTATTGGCCTGCCCAACATCGTTCAAAAATCAACATTCAGCTTTCGCAACGTTAAAGATGGTGCTGACCGGTTTCTGGGGTTATCAAAGAGCGGCGAAAAACCCTTTGCCCGCATATACACCCGTCTGGGTAACCCTACCACCGAGTATCTTGAAAAATCACTGTTTATGCTCGACTGTCAGCATATTATCGATGCAGCTCTGGCTGCCGACGAACGCAAACCTACCATTGCCTCCCTGGTCTGCTCATCGGGCATGGCCGCAATCTCATGTACTACTCTCGCCCTCGTTAAAAGCGGCGATGAGGTGATTTGCGGCTCTGTCTATGGTTGTACTGACAGCTTTTTCAGAACCCTCGAAAAATTCAATATTAAAACTCATTTTGTCGACACCTCTGATACAGAAGAGGTCAAAAGGGTAATTGAAGCGAACCCCAAGGTTGCTATGGTCTTTTTCGAAACGCCAGACAATCCAACTTTGCGACTTTCAGACATTGAAGCGATTTCACAGGTTACTCAGGCAAGAGGCATACCTCTCGTTATCGACAATACCTTTGCAACCCCTTATCTGCAGCAACCTTTCAGGCTTGGGGCCGACATCGTTATTCAGAGCCTGACCAAATATGTTAACGGTCATTCTACAAGTGTTGCCGGAGTGGTAATTGGTCCTTATGAGTTTATGAGCGAGCACCTTTTCCATATTTACAAAGACTTCGGGCCAACGCCAAGTCCGTTTGATTCGTGGCTGAATGCTCAGGGTCTGCAAACGCTCCATCTTCGCATGGAAAGGGCATGCGCCAGTGCTCTTGAGCTGGCAAAACGTCTTGAGAAACATGCGAACGTTTCAAAGGTTTTTTACCCGGGTCTGCCTTCTCATGATCACTATCAGCTGGCGAAAAAGCAGATGCGCCTTGGCGGCGGCATGATCGCTCTTGAATTGAAAGACGGCTATGAGCCAGGTCGCCGGTTGATGGATTATTTTGCTTCCTATACAACTCCGGCAGAACTGGCAGTGAGCCTGGGAAGTGCCGTTACCTACTTTCAGCATCCAGCTTCAATGACTCATTCCGGAGTTCCTGAAGCTGATCGGCTGAAACGTGGTATAACTGCCGGTCTCGTCAGAATCTCGGTTGGCCTGGAAGGTGTCGAAACCCTCTGGGATGCCATAGAAGAAGGGCTGCGCCAGGCTTATTCCTGAAGTTCGATTTAGTCTTTAACAAAACAGCCTCGGTCCGTACTGGGCCGAGGCTGTTTTGTTAAAGACTTTCTATTCCATATACGGGTAAGGGTAATTAGTCGCGGGCAGATAGGTTTCTTTGATGGCACGGGGCGAAGTCCAGCGCAGCAGATTCAACATCGCGCCAGCCTTGTCGTTGGTGCCTGAGCCTCTGCCACCGCCGAATGGCTGCATGCCAACCACAGCACCTGTGCATTTGTCGTTGATGTAAAAGTTGCCGGCAGCGTAGCGCAACAGTTCGTAAGCCCGCAGAATTGCCTGGCGGTCGCGTGAGAAAACAGCGCCGGTAAGGGCATAGGGAGAAGTGCTGTCGCAGAGCTTTAGAGTTTCTTCGTATCTGGAATCTTCATATACGTAAACCGTGACGACCGGGCCAAAAATTTCTTCGCGCATGGTTATAAAGTTCGGGTCGGTAGTTTCAATGATGGTTGGTTCAATAAAATAGCCCTTTTCTTTGCTGCCTTTGCCACCGGCAACTATGCTGGCCGATTTATCGGCTTTGGCCAGCTCGATATATTTCATTATTGAATCAAAAGATTTTTCGTCGATAACGGCGTTAACAAAGTTGCCGTATTCACGAACATCGCCCATCTTGATTTCGCTGAGCATGTTGAGCGCCCGGTTTTTGATCGCCGGCCACTTTGATGCCGGCGCATAAACTCGTGAGCAGGCAGAACACTTCTGACCCTGATACTCGAACGAGCCTCTGACAATACCGGTTGCTGCTGCATCGAGATCTGCTGATTCGTGAACGACGATAAAGTCTTTGCCCCCTGTTTCGCCGACGATTTTGGGGTAAGAACGATACTTGCCAAGGTTTTTGCCGATTTCCTGCCACAATGAATTGAATGTTGAACTTGAACCGGTAAAGTGTATGCCCGCCAGCCTGGGGTCATTAAAAATCACGCTGCCGATCTGCGAACCCTGACCTGGCAGAAAGTTGATCACGCCATCCGGCAGGCCAGCTTCTTTGTAAACCTGCATCAGATAATAATTAGAAAGAATCGCGGTGGTGGCTGGTTTCCAGACTACACCGTTGCCCATAAGCGCCGGGGACATGCTGAGGTTTGAAGCAATGGCCGTAAAATTGAACGGCGACAGTGCAAAGACGAAACCTTCGAGTGATCTGTACTCGATACGATTCATCTGGGTTGCATCAGAAAGCGGTTGTTCTGCATAAATCTGTGACATAAAACTGGCATTGAACCGCAAAAAATCGATAGTTTCACAGGCAGAGTCAATTTCGGCCTGATAGATATTCTTGCCCTGGCCCAGCATGGTGGCGGCATTGATGACAGCGCGGTATTTATCGGCAAGCAATCTGGCTATTTTCAGGGCAACGGCGGCGCGATCCTGCCATGGAACGTTGCTCCAGGTTTTTTGTGCTTCACAGGCTGCATCTATGGCCGCCTGAACTTCTTTTTCTCCAGCCATATGATATCTGGCAAGAATATGCTTATGGTCGCATGGCATGCGAAACTCACCGATTTTGCCGGTTTTTACTTCTTTGCCGTTGATGATCAACGGAATCTCGATTACAGTATCTGCCTGGCGCTGAAGTTCAGCCGTTAGTGCTTTTTCTTCTTTCGAGCCCTTCAGGTAGCCAAGAATTGGTTCATTGGCCGGCATTTTAATGTTAAAAACTGCGTTGTTCATTCATTCTCTCCAAAATTAAATATCAGATGCTCCAAGCTACAGCATTAAAACTGTTGCGTCAAATTACTTGAGTTTGCCGGTTAAAACAGCATTCTGAAGCATATCGAGTGTGTTTTTCTCGCTGAAAAAGTATATGCGTCTTGCTCTTTTCTGGCCGAGTTCATGATAGGGCTTGCCGTCAGGGCATACAAGCAGCGAAACGTCTGCTTCGCGCCCTTCGAAAATGCGATTGAACTGCCCGGCAAAAGCGGCAAAGTTTTTGGGTCGAGGGTTGGGTGGAAATATTCTGAACAACTCTGACGGGCCGTTGAGAGCTGTTGACCTGGCGAAATCTATCTGGCAGAGAACGGGGGCTTTAAGGCTTTTCCATATGCCGGTGACCATTTTGACCTCGAGGGCAATGGTACCGGTTGCAAATTCAGGGCGGTCTTGCATGGCCGGGCAGGTGTGCCCATATTTTTTGAGCCATTCTTCCCAGCTGAGCTTCAAATTGTTGAAGTAAATATCACGCAGAAGAAAACGATTGTTTTCGTTTATTTCAAGGCCGTTTATATTTCGCTGTAGAACAAATTCGCAGGGCTGGCCATTCAATTCTTTGATCATTTCAGGTGTCAGCCAGTTTTTGCCGGGTGGTACGCGAATCTGTAATTCTGGTTTCTGCCCTTCGACATTTGCACCGCTGATGGTACCGTCCTCGCGAATCAGGCCCATGCGTCCGGCGGCCCAGCGTAACGGGTCAATCTGAACGATCTCGGTTTCGTAGGGCCTCCCTTTCAGGGCAGCGACCCTGCGGGCGATCTCTTCCTGCTGCGCCCTTATACGTGGCGGAATTACCCCGGCAGGCAGAACATCATAGATCGTGGTTACCCGCATTGAGGAAGCACTGAGGCGTTTCGGGTCTTTGCTGTCATCGGCTTTTGAGCCTGCAGATGCCGCTGCTTTGTCTCTTTCGGCCATTGCCCCGGTGATATGTTTGCTGTAGGCAACGCTGCGCATGTACTCAGGGTCTTCAAACGCTGGTTTGCTGCTGACTGTAAAGCTGTAGCCAAGTTTCTGGAGATAGCCGATATATGTGACCTTCATGTCTTTTAGAAAAACGTCAGAAGCGTAGAACATGCCGCCTTGTTTTTTAGGCCTGCCAAGGCCGTCGTGGTAGAGGTGAAAGATTGCTTCCTGACCCGGAATACCCTTTTTTATCTGCTCTTTGAGTAAATCCGGATCGACCTCCTCTTTAAAGATAATTTTTGGCAGACAGACCTGTTCGTTCTGCCCGTTGATACGTGCTCTGACGACCTGAAACGAACTTATGGCTTCCCAGTAACCGTTCTGGGTTGTGGTTGGCCCAAGTGCCGGAAGGCTTGCGGGAATTAATGTCAGAACCGCC
>JAQUZA010000086.1 GCA_028691595.1 Candidatus Rifleibacteriota bacterium | reverse complement strand
AAGATGATATTGATGCGGCATTACCCTAAGAAAAGGTGTCGAAGGAAATACAAATCGTGAGATGCCTTTGGCGTGGGCGATCCATAAATCCTTGCCACGACAGATTCTGCCGTAAGCGATAAAATTTAAGATTGGAAAACTGTGCTGATAAGGGTATTTATAAACATAAGGCCCCCATCTACTCATGAATGGCCAGATTGTGCTGGCATAATAAGGTGCCGTGCCTGATGTCTCGAAGGCATCAAACTGCATTTCGTCAACCGTTCCAAGCATTGTAAGGCCCGCATCAGAGAGAATCGCGAGTTTCCCGGTTCCGTGAAGATAGTAGATTTTATTGATGGTATCTGATGGCAGAGGGCTATCGCGGGTGGTAAAGCTGCTCCAGCGGCCATTGGCAAAAAGCCAGAGCCCTTTCCCGCGCGTGCCTGCATAGAGCGCACGTTTGCCAAGATGAGCTTCGAGATTCAGTTAACCTGGCATTTTTGGCTTCTTATAGCCGTCCTCCGGTTGAGACGGCGCGACTGCCAGGCAGGAAAGATTATTGCCAGGCAACCCTGAACGCTCGTTCCAGGTGAGCCAGGTTTGCCCCGCAAACGACGGAGACTGCATATAGATAACAAAAAACAGTAGCAGCAACCTAACCAGTAATTTGTCGGCTTTGCCCATGTTTTTGCCCTCTATTTAAGCGAAGCTATTCATGGTTATTTAGTGCGATCACCTAATAACTGAACCCCTTTGGGAACTTTCAGGATGACAACATCCGATGAATTCGAGCGCTCAGATCAATGGCCGCAGAAACTTCATGCGGCCAAAGCGTTCGAGCTTTTTCATAACTTCGGCCTCGGTGTGGGCTTCGGGGCCAAAAATAACATTAATGCGGCCATCGGCTTCCTTGCTGATTTTGTATTCAAGACACTTCGCAAAGTCAGCTTCCATGCGCAGTGCCAGTCGGCGGGCAAACGGCTGATTGTTGATAACGGTTACGACCTCTGAATTGATGACCATGCTGAGCGGGTCAAGATTATAGGTGCCCACTACGGCTATCTGGCGGTCGAAGACGAAAGCCTTGGTGTGAATGCAGGGCATGCCTTTCGGGTAAACGAGAATTCTGGCGGTTGGCATGGTGGCCAGAAGTCTTTTCCAGTCTGTGAGAAAGAAGGCCACAGTCGAAGGGTGATTAGTTGATTCGCCACTGTTGGTGCAGAGAAAAATTTTAACCCCACGCTGGGAAGCGCGTCGCAGAGCTGCTTCGGCGGTCTCGTCGAGGACAACGTAGGCGTTCTGGATGAGAATTTCACTGCGGGCGGCATCGATCATCCGGATCAGGTTGGTTGCGATATCGCGTCTGACACCGAGCAGCGAGTGGCGGTCAAGAATGCGCACCGGCATAATTCTTTCGCCGCGAAAAGGTTTATATGAGCCATAGGAAGAGAGTTTTTTGAAGCCTGATAATTGCTGGCAAAGGGCCTGCGCAGTTTTATCGAGGCTGCGGGGAAAATTGAGCTTGTGCAGCTCGGGAATGCCCATTCCCTGCAGATATCGATTCATCAGGTGGTAAGCGAGATCGAGTTTGGCGCTCTGCGATACGAAGTTAACCGGGTCACGGCGGACAAGGCGGTTGGGCAGGGCTTTCCATTCTTCATCGAAAGCCTGCTGCAGCTGACTGACTACGCCGGGGCCTTCCATAAGCACATCGAGATCCTGAAAAACATTTGTAAACTCGCCGAGCTGAACAAAGTAGTCACGCCCGATATTGCGGCCGCCGGTGAGGCAGATGCGATTGTCGGCGATGATAATCTTGTCGTGGTTCGAGGCGAAGACTTTGCGCAGATCAGCAAACGCAGGCAGAAGCTGGCGGCCGATCGGGTTGTATATCTTGATTTCAACATTGGGTTCCCTGGCCAGCTCTTCAAGCTCATCATAGTCTTTCAGTTTTTTGGCACTGCGCATGAAACGGTCATCGACCATCAGGCGAATCGTCACCCCCTGGCGTGCCTTTTTGCGCAGCAGGCCGAGAAACGAAAAGCCAAAAATATCCTGGTCGACAATGAAATAGGTTATGGTCAGCGATTTTTTCGCATTGTCGATCAGATGCCAGCGTGCATACCATGCCTCTTCGTTGCCCGAAAGAAGTCGAACTCTCGCCCCATCACCTGACAAAGTCGAGGGGAAAGAGGCAAAGACACTGCTCAGACTGACCTCATTTGCGGCTGCAGCAAGGTTTGCAGGTAGCAACACCAGCAGGCACAACGCCAGCAAGGCGGTTAACAGAGGGCGGTAAAGGCTATGGTCACAATGTTTCATGGGCAGTCTCCCTGCTGAATTAAAAGAAAAGTGCTGAACAGATAAAAGTATACTGTACCGAGATGATCGCAACAATGGTTTATTAGATTTAAACCGGCGGTTAAGCTTAAATTGGCTTTGAAAAGCTATTTAGAGCTGTTCTTCAGTGATTCCAGAAGCCTGGCAGCATAAAAAGAATCGACAATTTCACGTGGTGTCGTCAGCCTATCGCAGTGCAGAAATCGATTCTGGCCCTTAAAGAAGTTCGTGCAGTTTCTGAATCGAATTTCATTCTGTAATTATTGCCTGAGCAGCTTAATTTTAAAAGAGTTTTCAACGAGGTGGCTTAAAGAAATGATTTGGCAGTCTTGTCTGGCAGATTGTGATATCTTTCTAAGAAGATCTTTTAAGGAGATAGTATATGATAAAGCGGTTTTTGTTGGTTTTCTTGTTTGTGGGGCTTGTTTTTCCGGGTTTTGTCTGTGGTGAAGATTCGCAAAAGAATATAGCCGCTAATAGCACTAATATTTTCACCGGAAGGGCTGAATACAATAATTTGCGGATGTGTCTGGATTTTGTGGTCGATGTAATGGCAGATCTGGAAGTGAAATTTAGTGATGTCCGTGTTTCACCGGTGATAATGGCAGAACAATGGTATGAAATTCCCATGGAGCTTGGCTGGATGGGAACCCAGGATACGCTGGTTCCCCTTTTTGAAAAAATGCTGGCTTACTCATTTGCCGGAACCAGACTTACCCACGCTGCAATCAATATTTCAGTTTCGGCAGAATCGATCGATAACAAGCCTGTTCTGGCCATTTCCTCACTTGAAAGGCTCATGTGCTTCAGCAAAACTCGAAATAAGCTGAATGAGAACCCTTCAGAAGTGTGGATATCGGTTTCCAAACGCAATCAACAAATCATTCGCGCGCTCAGAACTATGCTGCAGACAACTACTTTTACCCCGCAGGTTGGTAAAAAAGTTCTGGGCGGCGGGATTGGCCAGGGAAAAACCTGGATAACCAACCTGCGCCTGGACTCTGACAATCGTCTTCACTTCACCGGTTATGGCATTGACGCAAAGCAGGTGACCCGCCTGGGAGAAGAATTGCTGAAGTCTGGCTCTTTCACTGAAGTTTATCTCTCAAGCATGACCAAAAATGTCTACGAAAAAGTGCCTGTCTGGCGCTTCGATTTTACTGCCAAAGCAAACTGACGACAGATTGTGACCCCGCCTCAGAAAAGTTTTCTGAGGCGGTTTTTTTTTACTTTTTGCGAGTTACAATGACATATTGCCGGTAAAACTGGTAAACTGACTCAAGAGACTGAAATCAGCTTAAACAGCATTTCAATCTAGTGGTTTTTGTCAAAGTCGAACATACCAAATCAACGGCCTCGATGTCATCCCCGTGCAAACGGGGATCTAAGCCGTTAGAGATAAGATTCCCGCTTCTGCGGGAATGACGGTATTACTACAGATTCAAGTTTGGCAAAGCACTACACATAACAGAACAGGTGATTACAAATGAGTCTTTCGGCCGAAGAACTTAAAAATATACTTAAAAAGCACAATGTCGCAGGTATCAGTTTTGCTGTTTTGCGCGATTTTCACCTGGCATATGCCCGGTGCGAGGGATTTATCAGCAAAGAATCGCACGAGCCTCTCTGGCCTGACACGGTTTTTCAGGCTGCGTCTGTCAGCAAGACTATTTCTGCGGTTTTAACCATGATTCTGGTCGAAAAAGGCAGACTTGACCTCGACAGACCGGTAAATGAATATCTGAAATCATGGAAACTGCCGGAAAACGATTTTACCAGCAGGGTGCCGGTAACCATCAGACACATTCTCAGCCATTTTTCGGGCATCAATGTGCCGAGTTATCGAGGTTTTTTAAAAGAAGGTCCGATTCCCACATTACAAGATGTATTGAACGGAACCGGGTCATGTGATGCGCCGGCGGTAATCGTTGAAAACCCGGTTGACGGGCAGTTTGCTTATTCTACCGGCTCTTTTGCGGTTCTACAGACAGTTTTGCAGGATGTTACCGGCGAAAGTTTTGAAGCCCTGGTGCAGCGCGAGCTGCTGCAGCCATTGAACATGCACAGAAGCTTTTTTGAACAGCCGCTTTCTGAGCATTCAGGCCGAAACGCGGCCTGCGGCCATAGCGCTGACGGCGAACCGGTAGACGGCAACTGGTTTGTCTACCCGACTCAGGCTGGCAGCGGCATCTGGACAACCCCCACCGACCTTGCCAAATTTGCGCTGCATCTGCAGAAAATACTTCAGGGCAGTTCTTCAGGTTTGCTTCAGCCGCAATCGCTCAAAGAAATGCTGTCACCCTATCGCGAGCCTTTTTTTGGCCTGGGATTTGCGCTTTACAGCGACAAGGGCCCCGGCCTGTATTTTGGTCACACCGGCAATACAGAGGGCTACCGGTCGATGTTTATCGCTCATGCTTCACTCGGTTGCGGCGCATTCATACTTGCCAACAGCAATAATGCTGACCCGGTCATCAAGGAAACGGTTAACCAGATCGCCATTTCTGAGGGCTGGCAGGGTTTTCAGTGGTAACCAGGCAAACAATACTTACCTGGCCTGCGGGTCAGCTGATTTGAGACTGGCGATCAGCTCAAGATAGAGATTTTCGACCTTTTTTCTGGCCCAGTTGTTTTTTCGCAGAAAGGTAAGACTTGATTTGATACTTGGGTGAGAAAAGAAACAGTTGAGTTCTACTTTCTGATTCAGCTCTTTCCAGCTGTAATGAGCACGAAGAACCGTCAACATTTTTTCGAGAGTTATACCATGAAGTGGGTTGTTTGGCTGCTGTCGTTCTTCATTGTCAGCTGCTGGAACTTCTTTTTCAGACATCTGGTTTTTCCTGCTTTAACCGAAAGTTAGGGCGAAATATTACCTATTGAATATACTACATGACCATCTGAAGAACAGCCCCAAAATGCCAGAAACTGGCGACGGCATTATGCTGGTGATTAAGAGGATCATTGGCAGACGAAATACGGTCTGAAGCAGATTTTGCTCTTTTGGCTTTTTGTGAGTATTGTGTGATGAGCACAATAAATTATCGGCAGGTGGCGGCAATGAAACTGATTGATATCGCAACATGGAAGCGCCGGGAACATTTTCAACATTTTTCCGGTCTCGATGACCCATATTGGAGCATTTCAACAGCGCTTGACTGCTCGAATACATGGCGGGACTCAAAAAAAAAAGGCGAGTCATTCTTTTTGCACTGCCTTTTCAGGTCGCTGGTTGCTGCTAATAAGGTCGAAGAATTGCGATTGCGCATCGTTAAGGGGCAGGTTGTCTGCTTTTCCAGGGTTCACGCTTCGGCAACGGTATTAAGATCTGACGAAACTTTTGGCTGCAGCTTTATCGAGTATTTAGATGATTTTTCTGCATTTGCGGCCTCAGCGGCGAAAAGTATCGAAGAAACGAAGTTGCGCTCAGGTATGTGTCTAGATCAGGATTATCGGGCCGATCAGATTTATTATTCAAGTATTCCCTGGCACCATTTTACGGGTCTTACCTATGCAAAATCTTTTAATTCAGAAGATTCCGTGCCAAGAATAACTTTCGGCAAAGTATTTCAGCAGGGAAAAAGGAAGATGCTTCCCGTTTCTATACAGGTGCATCATGGTCTGGCAGACGGTTTGCATGTGTCGCGTTTTCTTGAGCATTTTCAAAATCTGTTAAAGATGACCTGTTCAGATTTTTCGCTCTGACTTGTTTGGGCATTTTCGCCTAATGATCTGACATCGATTTGTCTACGATGGTCCATGGGGGCTGAACCAAGATTCTAGTATCACCTGCTACGGGTGCCCAAAAAGTCTGCTGCTTCAATCGAACATTCAGAGGCCAATCTGGATTGTACTGCTTGATTTTTAAATGCTAATCCTCTACTCTTGGGTGTACAGTTCAGAAAAAGCTTTGGTTAGAGAGAAAACCATGAGGATCAAAATTTTATTTCTTACGGCGTTAACATTTCTCAATGTCTCAAGTTTTGCCCAGGACATATGTGTTCCAGTGCCATCTGAGAAAATAATCAGGCAGGGGCTTCTTTCTGAAAACGCCTGCGGTCCCGCTGCAATACTGAATGCCCTTCAATTCGGAAATGAGAACCTTCAGTCTGTTTATCAAAAGATTCCGGGCGAATCGGCAAACGATAAACTGATTTACATAGCAGATCATTACGGGAAAAATGCCTCGGTTGTTGAAAAAGGCAAGACTCTTTTCGGCATCGACAGGGGCATGATGGCTGACGATATTCTGCCTTTTTTCAATGCGATTCTTGGCCAATACAATGTGCCGCAACTTCAGGAAACTTACGGAGATCTTGCCGTTGGCGAATCAACCATGGCTCATCTTCGCAGAATGCATGGATATCTGGTTCAATCAATCCGCTCAGGGGTTCCGGTTGTTGCAAGCATCAGGTCGTTCGCAACCCAGAAAGATCCGAATGACGGGCAGATGAAATGGCAGGGAGTGGCCGCGCATGTGATCTTGATCACGAAGGTTCCGGGCGAATTACAACCCTTTCAAAAGGGCTTTAATTTCGAATTTATCGACCCTTCCAACGGAACGGTTGAAGAGGGGTATCTACATATCGAAGATATCAGGGGTTTTGCTGCAATCAAGGGAAGCGGCAGCGAAAACTTTCAATGGCTCGATGGCAGCCCCTTTCTTCTCGCTGTTCTGCCGTCGTTAAATCTCGACACTAACCGACAGGAGTGGAGTTCAAGAACGTTGATGACTTTAAATTACATTGTTGGCAGCTTCCAAAAGGACTGAAAAAGCTGGCGTGGTAGACAGCCCCGGGTCAGCGGTTGAAACTCTATAAGGGAGATTCGCAGTATATATGAGGTGCAGGTTTTTTTTACGCATTAAGCTTGATTAACTTGACAGGTATTGACCTGAAGAGGAGTTCGAGAGAAAACTATGAGAAGAACATGGCTGGCCATTTTTAAATCAGTTCCGGTGGTCGCCCTCGCGGCTGGCTCAATTGCGGTAATGGCAGGCAGCTTGACTCCTCCAGCCGGTCCTTCTGACCCTGCCAGTTCCATGTATTATCTTGAAGATATTTATAACCGTCTCGCCAACGGTACGCCAGGTGCCAGACGTACCGGCAGTTTTTCTGAACCAGCTGGCGCACCAGGCAGCAGCATGCATAACCTCAATGACATTATGTCAAAGGCTCCAGCCGCAGATACTCTGGGTGCTACCGACAGCGCAGTTCTGGCAGGCAGAAAATACTGGGGTCTGAATGCCCAGCAGTGGGGCCCCCGTGTTGGCACCATGCCGAACATCGGTGCTTACAATGTGATGCCCGGTGTTGCTACTGTTAGTATTCCGGCCGGTTATCATGACGGCAGCGGCCAGGTTTCCGGTGATGCCGATCTGGTTGCCGCGAAGATTGCCGATGGCACAGAAATTTTCGGGGTGGCCGGCACAGCTCAGGTGGCGGCAGGTACCGCCAGCGCCGCTGAAGTTCTGAGCGGCAAAACCTTTTCGAACACCGGCAACGTCAATCTGACTGGCACCATGCCGAATATCGGTGCTCATAATGTTACGCCCGGTGCCGCAACTGCGACTATTCCGGCTGGCTTTCATGATGGTCTGGGCCTGGTTTTTGGTGATGAACATCTTGTCAGCGCCAACATCAAGGCTGGAACAACAATTTTTGGGGTCAGTGGCAACAGCAAAGTTGTTGATACAACTTCGGCCTCGGCCCTTGAGTCACAGATTGCATCTGGTGCTACAGCCTGGGTTAATGGCCAGCTGGTTACCGGCAGAATGGTTGGTGGTGTCTATGTGGCATCGACCACCGGTATTTGGAGCGCTAAGCGACGCTGGTGTAACCTCGGCGATGGAACAGTACTCGACACAAACACTGGCCTGCTCTGGGATCAGAAAGGGACCTATGCTTCAGGCACCTATTATCAGGCTATCGCACTCTGTAACGACCACTGGCGTCTGCCGACCCTCGGCGAACTGGAGACCACTGTCTCCATGTGGTCAGGCCCTGTTGAATATGTAACAACAAGTTTAAAGACTCAGGGCATATTTTTGAATATGACTACCAATTGGTGCTGGACCTGTACCAATATCGCCAGCGGTGTCTATCAGACCGTCAAAATGGATACGCACGATGATGGTGGGGTTTACCCAAACCTTAACAATACGATGCCGCAGGTTGCAACTTACACAGGTGTCTGGATGTGGCGGGTTCGCAGCGCGTGGTAATTATCCTTGTGCCTGATTCGGCAAACAATCAGGGTGGAGAATAGTGAAAATGCCGGCAGAGAATAAAGGTTTAAAGATTGCAATTTTTTTTATTCTGACTCTGGTGATTTCCCTTGCGGGCTGTCGCCTGCTCGACCCACATTCAAGTTTTGATTACGGTTCTGAAAGTGCTGCGCCAGTCTCATCTCTCAGCGGCACGGTCCTTGTAAAGCCTGGTGACCTGACTTCAATTCGCGGCAATCGAAACCCGGCGCGCACCTCATTGCTGGCCGCTGATCTTTCCGGCTTGGTCTCTGTTGCCGGGGCAGAGGTCTGGATAGAAGAACTGCCTGATGTCGCTCATCAGATAACTGACCAGGATGGTAAATACACATTCAAAGATCTGCCGCCCGGAAATTTCCGCATTGTTTCTGCCTTTAAAAAAGCCGACAACAACGTCATGAAGGTTCGCTCAGAACCTGTGGAGATTGTTTCTGCGGCTGAAACGGCAACGGCATCGGCTATTGTTCTGGCCCCGGCCAACAAAGAGGTTTCAGGAATTCTGCGTGATGAGAATGGTGAATTTATTCCGGCTGGAACAATGTTGATTCTCTGGGGCGAAAAGTTCTACGTCGAAGCTGAGGGGCGTTTTACCTCGCCACCTTTGCCCGATGATGTGGAAATGGCCGATATAATTGTTGCCAGGGCGGAAGTTGCCGTTGTCGACCGGCCGGCAATACCAGTTCAGTTCTATTCCCCCGAAGAGCCCACTGTTGTGGAAATGCAGGTTGCGACAACTGATGAGAGCTTTCGGCCATTCACTGCCGCTCTTACCGTCAAAATAAACGGTCAGGCGGTTTCGGTAGTTAATGTTATTCAGAACACCGATATTGTTGATCTGACTGTTAATCTCATTGGTCTTGACCGCAACACCAGCGGCATTATCTACGACTGGGAACCAGGCCGCGGTAATTTTGCAGCTTATCCGACAGTTGGTGAATCAGCCATCTGGATCGCCCCGAATACATCGGGTATGGCCGTAATTAGCGTGCAAATAAGCGCTCCCGGGCGCGGTTCCTTCAAACTGTCATTGCCTCTGGTTGTTGATGTGCCAGTAAAAGCGCCCAGATATTCATTAACTTTTGCTGCAAATTCTGGTTCTCTGGTAGCGGCGCAATCGGTTGAGGCAGAGGCAAAAGCATTGGAACCGGCCCCGCCGACCAGGGCTGGTTACAAG
Source organism: Candidatus Rifleibacteriota bacterium (assembly GCA_028691595.1). GTDB lineage: Bacteria > Muiribacteriota > Ozemobacteria > Ozemobacterales > Ozemobacteraceae > Rifleibacterium. Next base: position 783 of record JAQUZA010000086.1, on the reverse strand, counting down.
TTTGCCGGCTGGTATAAAGAAGCCGCGCTGTTAAACCAGTGGGATTTTGAATTAGACAAGGTTATGGCAGCAACCACAGTTTATGCGCGCTGGGTTGCTGAGGAGATTCCCACTTTCAGTTTAATTTTTTCAACCCTGGGTGGTTCTCCTCTTGCAGCGCAGACAGCTGAATCCGGCAGTCTTGCAAAGCAGCCTGCCTCAACGATCAGAACCGGCTACAACTTCGTTGGCTGGTTTAAAGAGGCAGAACTAATTAATCAATGGAATTTTGCGGTTAATATAATTACTGGTAATACCACGCTATATGCAGGCTGGGTAGCTGAAACAGCCCCTCTGATCAGAGTAATGTTTGACTCACAGGGTGGTAGTCGCGTCACTTCACAGATTATCAAGTCCGGAACCAGCGCTGTCGAGCCCGCTGCGCCAATCCTGGCCGGTTACGAGTTTGAAGGCTGGTATTCAGAACCGGGCCTGGTTAATAGATTTGATTTCCTTGCGGCTGTTATAGGTGAAGATAAGGTTCTTTATGCAAAATGGGTCCCGTCTGCTGTTCCATCTTTCAGAGTGGCATTCGATGCACAGGGTGGCAGTTCTGTTTTGCCGCAAACAATCAAGCAGGGAGCTCAGGCAATTGAGCCGGCGACACCCACAAGGACTGGCTATGTTTTTGTCGGTTGGTATAAAGACTCATCATTGGCGAATCTGTGGAATTTTCTGGCCGATAAAATTGTTGCCAACACAACACTATATGCAAAATGGGTCCCTGAGGCTGTTGGAAGTTTT
>JAQUZA010000085.1 GCA_028691595.1 Candidatus Rifleibacteriota bacterium | reverse complement strand
AGGCAGAATGGCGATCAGTCAGTTCGAAGTCGTTGAGTATCTCAATGGTGCCACTCTCGTTAAGGTAAAAATTCTTACGGGTCGCACGCATCAGATTCGAGTTCACATGGCCTTCACCGGGCATCCACTGCTCGGCGATGTCACTTATGGTGGCAAACGCCTAGAAAGAAAAGCAGAGCATTTTCTTCACAGCAGTCGCCTGGCATTAAAGCACCCGATAAGCGGCGAAAATATCGAGTTCAAAGCTCCCATGCCCGACAGGTTTGCGCAGGTGCTTGATCAACTGCGAGCTGGGGCTCCTGCAGATTCCAACTGACAGTTTTGCGAAAATGTGTCGATGTTAAAACTATCATTTACCGGAACAGGAAACAAACGATGTTCGAAAAACTGAGCACCAGGCTCTGTAACAGCCTTAACAGACACGGCAATGTCGCCCTTTATGCCATCGTCTTTCTGCTGGTGGGCGTAGTTTTATCAATTGTCATCTTCTTCCCGCAGTTTCTCAACATGCAGTCAGGGATCTACGGCATTTCGTGTCGCGAAATACGACAAAAGATTCAGGTTGCCGTTGAAGACCATGATGCGAATAATTCGAAAAGCATCGTCGAACCTGGCAAGCGCATAGATATCGACACCCTGAAAGAAAAGGGTTTTTTAAATGAAATTAAACTCTGCCCCGAAAAGGGTGAGTATAAATTTGATGAACGCGGCAAAGTGATCTGTACCTTTCATAAAACCGGAGAGTAAAATGAACAAGCATCGAAGACGAACATATCTGATAAAAACAGGTCTTCAGCTCAGATACATGGGCATTATCATCTCGACAATGCTGCTGGTGGCATTTGGCGTTGGCTGGATAATCTATCACACTTCATGGAGCCAGATCGCCAATACCCCTGACCTTACTCTTGACAAGCTTTCCGATATTTTTGATATGGTTAACAGCATTTTGATGCGCTGGATAGTGGTTTTTATCCTGGCGATAGCGATTCTATCCATTTTTGTTTCGCACAAAATTGCGGGGCCAGTCTTTCGACTTGAAGAGACATCTAAAATGATTGCATCTGGCGATCTTACCCAGCAGATTACCCTGCGTCAGGGCGATGAACTCAAAGATCTTCAGGAAGCCTTCAATCAGATGTCCGATTCACTGAGAAAAATGGTTGCCAAGGATCGAGAAGTAATTGAAAAACTGGTAGTTACCGGCAACCTGCTGCGTGACAGAATTGACAAGAAAAACCTGACTCCTGAATCAATTGAAGAAATCACCCGTGATCTGTATGTGGTTATTGAGGAACTGAGACTGGTAACCAGCGGCTTTAAAATTGACGACGGCGCAGAAATTGACACAGAAGGCACCGCAAACTCTTAACCTCATGTGTGGTAAAGGGCTCAGATCGATGCCAGAAACCAGATTCATCGGCTGAATTGTCTGAGATAGAATCTAATTTTTTGTAAAACTATTTAAAGAGATTGTATCTTCGTGATACAATCTCTTTATTATTCAGAGAGCTGTCAAAGGAGCAGGAAATGATGCATCACCCGATTTTGATAAATGGCGAATGGCGGGAAGCCAGTTTTCCAGTATCATCATTCAAGGCTGTCAACCAGCTCACCGGCAAGCAACTGCCCGACAGTTTTCCGGTTTCGAGTTTTCTCGACCTCGACGAGATGTTGCAGGCTGAAGAAGCCTCTCATAACGCAATATTAGAGCTTACATTCGAGTGCCGGGCCGAATTTCTCAGACAACTCGCCGAAGAACTTGAAAAAAACGCTGAAGAGCTTACCCAGACTGCCATGGCCGAGACCGGGTTTTCGCTGAAGCCTTTTCTGCTCGATCAGGATTTCTCATTGATGATAAAACAGCTCATTGAGGCCTCTGAATACTGCAGCAACCGAACATGGCGTGAGGCAACCATAGACTCGCGCAACAACCTGCGCTCGATCAGAGGGCCACTTAACGGGCCGGTAGTCATTTTTGGGCCAGCCTGCAACCCTTTCAGCCTCAATTCTTGTGGTGGCAACGATTTTGCCTGCGCTTTTGCCGCGGGCAACTCCATCATTGCCAAAAGCAACCCCGGGCACCCGCTGACAAGCTATAAACTGGCCCGTATCATCAGCATTACAGCGGCAAAATTGAATTTTCCCGCCGCAAGTTTTCAATTTTTCTTCAATACCAACAATGATCTTGGCTATCGACTGGCAGCCCACCCAATGATCGGTGCCCTCGCCTTTACCGGCAGCCATAGCGCCGGGCTTGCCCTCAAAGAGAGTGCTGATCATGCAGGCAACCTGGCTTTTATAAATATGACCGGCCTAAATCCGGTTCTGATACTTCCAGGGGCAGTAACCGAGCGCAAAACTCAGTTGGCAAATGAATTGAGTGCCGCCGTTCTCGCTAACGAAGGTCAGACATGCAAAAAGCCAGGTCTGATTTTTATTGTTGAAAACAAAGAATCATCGAGCCTGATTCGTAATCTGGTCGAAGAGTTCAATACCGGAACCTGCAAACCCCTGCTTTCTGACCTGGTTGCACGCAAACTGGATTCGCAGGTTTCAGGGTTTATAAGACTCGGTGCCCGAAAACTTTCCCGCAAAGAATTCTACCAGCCAAACCCATTCGTTTACCCATACACCGTGCTGCACCTCGATTTAAAAACATGGCTGAAACAGGCTTCACAGTTTCAGGACGAAGCATTCGGCCCGGTTACAATATTTGTTACCCTTGAAAATGAAGGGCAGTTTTGTGAGGCATTAAAACCCCTCGACAACTGCAGTGCAATAAGTATTTTCTCAGAGACATCCGGGGCAGACGACCCTCTTTACGCTTCATTAGAGCCGGTTTTGCGCGGCAGGTCAGCCCGTCTCTGCAACGACCGCATGCCCGGGTTTACCGCCCCCGGAGCAGGCATGGCAGATGGCGGCAGTTTTCCGGCATCTAATCAGCCAGGCTTCACCTTCAGTGGCATGCCCGCGGCCATAAAAAGATTTACCCTGCTGCAATGCTTCGATGGGGTTAAACACAACCGCCTGCCCGCAGATCTTCAAAGCCAGAAACCTGCCGGCCGGTTCATGAGACTAATTGATGGTGAATACACAGATCAGTAACATTCTAAGGAGCCATTAATGCTAAAAGATGGGGAATCCGGTGCCATAATTCAGCGCGACAAACAGACTTATGCGGTCGCGCCACATATTCCGTGCGGGGTAACCACCCCCGAAACATTACGCAAACTGGCAGATGCAGCTGAAAAATACCAGGCGGCGGCCATAAAAATCACCAGTGCTCAACGAATTGCCCTGGTTGGCCTGAAAGAAGAAGACCTCGACAACGTCTGGCGCGACCTGGGCATGGACAAAGGCGCAGCCGTCGGTCTTTGTGTTCGCAGCGTCAAGGCCTGCCCCGGAACCAGTTTTTGCAAACGTGGCATTCGCGACAGCCTGGGCATGGGTTTCAAGCTCGACAGTCTTTATCATGGCCTTGAGCTGCCCGGAAAACTCAAAATGGGGGTCAGCGGTTGCCCAAACCAGTGCGCCGAAACCTGCATCAAGGATATTGGTCTGGCGGGCTTCAGCAAAGGCTGGAAGCTTTTTGTCGGCGGAAATGGTGGGGCAATGCCCAGACTGGCCAGCGAATTTGCTTCTGAGCTTGATGACGAGCAAGCCCTGGCCCTTATCGACAGACTGGTCAGTTTTTATCGCAATAATGCCAGACCCCACCAGCGCTTCGGGCTGATGATCGAGCGCATGGGCGGAATCGAAGAATTCAAAAAGGCTTTTGCCGATTATAACAAACCCTAAGCCAAAAGGTTTTTTCTGCCGAAGAAGTGGTTGTTATGCGCAAAAAAAACCTGATCGCCTTAACCGGCTTTATCTTTTTAACTCTGGTTGCCGTGGTTCTCAATGGTGCCGCCGTCAGGCGGGGTGTTGAAAGAGCCGCTAAAGATGTCGTTGCCAGAGGTCAGCCAAACTACGATGCCATGTTTGCCGACGGCAAACTTCGTATCGCGGTATTCTGGGGCTGGGATCACCCCCGCGACACCATCATGGGTTCATTTCCCGCCTTCGAAACGCTGAATGGCAAGCGACTCTATTATCGTGGCAAGCCGATTCAGATTGAAATCGGCATGATTACGCAAATAAACCAGGATCCGAAAAGCATCTTCAAAAAAGCTCTCGAAGATGCCAGTATCGATGTGGTTATTTATTCAGGGCACGCACGTTATGGCGGCGGCATGGCCTTTTCTTCCATGAATGACATATTCAGATGCGGTAATGGAGACCTGATCGAAGATCGCCACGTCACGCCGTATCGAATTGTCAGGGCAACCTCTGAAGATCTCGATGCAACTGTTTTCCCTGCCAATTCTTATAAAATTATCATGTTGAATTGCTGCGATTCACAGGGTCACTTTCGTGACAGCTGGGGAAGAAGATTCCGTGAGTGCTCGGCACCAATCGATCTTCTAACCGTCGAGTTTCCGGTCTTTAATCTTTATGACCATCGCCGAGTGCTGAATCTACTTCGCGACCTTTTGTCTTTTTCAGACTGGAAAACCGTCAAGAAGCATTATGATTCAGAGATTCACAAGCGCAAGAATCGTCTGATAATCGATCCGGTTTATATACCTTCAGAAAACGATATGGCACTCGACCGTAATTATTAGGGCTCCTGTTTTTTATTGAACCCCCTCCCCTTTTGCTGTACACTGAATTCTGACGATTCAGCCAGACGGCTATTTGGGGGGAAATATGAAATTGCGGTTTTTGCTGCTCTCTTTTTGTCTTGTCATATCATGCTGTTTTGCAGCTGGTGCCGAAAGAAAAATTCAAATCCAGCAGAGCTTTTCGAGCAACAACCTGTCAAATGTTCAACAGCTGGATGTTCAGCAGGTCAACTCGCCGGGTATCGACAGTATTGAGATAATTAACTCTTCGCATAATCCCGCTTTCGATAAGCCCACTGCCCCGGAAACCCCGCAGACAATCAGCACCATCAAATCGCTGGTGCCATACGAAGACCTGCACAAGGTTCTGCAGCAGGATGTCGGCAAATATTTCATTCTTCCCCTCGAAGAATATGAAGCCATGAAAAAGGCCAAAGAAGCCTGGCTTGCCTCAGCTTCCAAACCGGTTGCAGCCGCCCCGCCACTTCTTTATCAGGTTAACTCAGCCAGATTCTCTGGTCGTCTTGAAGAGAATTTTGCCTACATTGAAGCCAGTTTCAAAATAGATACCTTCACCGACAGCTGGCACGAAATACCGATGTTCTGGGGCAGCCTTGCCGTAGAATCGGTCACCCTCAACGAGCGCCCGACCACCCTCAAAACCAGCTGGTTTGCCGGCCAGGCCCGCCAGGTTCAGTTTGGCAAAATGAGCCGGCAGAATCTTCTGCAGAACGTATACAATTCTTTCGGGTCGGCCAATGATACCCTCAGTCAGAACAACTGGAAAGACGCAATGTTTTCTTTGCCGGTTGCAGGCAAGGGCAGTCATATCTGCAAAGTCTCTTTTGTGGTACCGATTCAGAACATCGATGACCTTTTTACACTTCAATTCAACATTCCTCGCATCCCTCTGGCTTTTCTGCAGCTCAGTGCATCTGAGTTCATTCTTTCAGTAGACAGCACCACTTTTAAAGATTTCAATGTCGCCGAAAAATCTGGCAGCAACGGCTGCGAATTTTTTGGCTGGCTTGGTGCCAACAGTGAGGTCAGCCTCAAATGGCGGCGCAAATTTTCACGTCAGGCCGCCAAAGAAGACCCGAAAATTGACAGCACTCAACCCGATTCGCTCACAGCAAGCTCAACTACCGCCGAGATTCCTGCCGCTGCAGTAGAGGCACCCCGACCGGTTATAAAGCCGCTTGTTTACGCCCGGTCTCACACTCTCGTCAGCCTCGGCGAAACATCGGTTTATGTTCACAAAACCTTTGATTACATGATAAGCAAAGCTCCGGTGGCCAACTTTTCGTTCAATGTGCCTGACGATGTTGAAATCGTGGCAGTTAATGCCGACCGCCCCCAGACCCAGAAAATGCTGCGCGAAGGCAATCAAAAACGGCTGCGGGTTGAATTTTCGCCCGGGCGCGAAGATGTCTGCCAGATAGAAATTTCTTACGAAGCGCCGATCGATTTGACCAGCACCCTCATCAACCTTCCCGAAGTCAGCCCCATCGGCGTTGAGCGCGAACTGGGTGCCATTGCGGTTGAAGCACTTACTTCGGTTGAGGTGCAGCCAGGCAATATCGACTCAAACCCTCTGAAAAAGGGGGTCTACCCGCTTGACCCGCTCGAAATTCCCCTACCCCTCAAAGACAGGGCAACCCGGCCTCTGCTGCTGGCATGGCGGCAGAACGTCAGCCCGGCTAATATCAGCCTGGCAATAAAACGTTATCTCGATGTTCCGCAGCAGACTGTTGTCGCCGACAGCATGGACGTTAAAACAACCTTCACCACCAACAAGTCGAGCAACACTCTTGTATCGATGAACATTCGCAACAATAACAAGCAATACCTGCAGTTACAGCTTGCCTCAGGCTCAGAGGTAATTTCAACCTTCCGCAGTGGCGTGCCGGTCAAGCCGGTTAACAGCAAAGTCCATGGCATAGTCCAGATTCCTCTCGAAATGAGCCAGACTGTAGGTGAGCCTGTCGAAATGAATCTGCAGATTCTGATTAAAGAACCTGTCGATGAAATTCGCTGGAAAGGTGATCTGGCATTCGCCACGCCAATGGTCGACATACCGGTTTCCAGATTTTCCTGGTATCTGTATGCCCCTGAAGACTACTATCTTTACAACTTTTCCGGAACGGTGAAAGATCCCCAGATCCGCAAAGACCCCTTCTTTTTCCGCGGCTTCATGCACCTGTTGAGGGCAGCCTGGGCACTGGTCAAAAGCCCTGACACTCTTTTTGCCTTTGGCTTTCTGGCAATTGTCATTCTCGCCATTGTTTCCAAAAAGCTGCTGTTTGCAATTCTATCATGGCTCTGGAGCGCAATCTGCACGGTCTTCGGCTTCATTTTTGGTGGCCAGGGCTTCAGACTTATCGAACTGATGATTGTTGTCATGATAATCGGCGTTCTGGCTGCACTGGCAGTGCCGAACTTCAGAAAAGCCAGAGAGCAGGCCAGAGACAAGGCCTGCTACGCTAACCAACGCGTTCTTACCGGGGCCGTTGAAATGTATAATATGGATAACTCCGATGGGTTGATGACCTCTCTCGACATCGACAGTCTACTGAGCAAAAGATATCTCAAAAGCCGCCCCGCCCTCCCTGAAAAAGACTGTCGCTACCTTTCTAACGGCAATCTGGCCGAGGGCGGCACTATTTATTGCCAACTGCATGGTTCTTACGAGACCGACCAGCTTGCGCCTCAGATGCAGCGCGCATCAGAGAACGAAAGCTTCAAACAGGAAAGTGTAGCTGCGAGAAAGTCGAAAAGCTTTACCTCAGCCTCTGTTCAAATGGCTGACGAACAGGATATGGCTGCCTCGGGCCCTGCCCCCAGGAGCCCCGGGTTCGGAGCTGCCAAAACCCGTGGCATGCTGCCAATCAAAACAAAGTTTGTCATGACCAAAAACTTTTATACTCTCGAACGTGACCTGGTAATGGCTGAAATAGCCTCTGATGGAGCTTTGCTGGCTAACGCCACCTGCCCCGGCGTTAAACTCAGTTACCTCTGGACATCAGTGCTGAGCTCTGGCGAAATAATTGCCTTTGTTCTGGCACTGTTTGCCGGGCTTTATTTTGTGGCCGGAGCATTTATGCAGGTACCTGGCAAAATTGGGCTTGCAGCACTTATTCTGTTGCTGCTTTCGGTCATTGACCTTAGATTAAAAAGTATTGGCGATGCAGCCAATGCCGGTTTCTGGCTGGCCATTGCCGGAGCCTTTATCTGGAAAGCATTCTGGCTGTTGAGCTTTGTAAAACTTCCAGAATATACCGACAGCAAGGCACCAGAAATAAATCTGCACCCGGATGATAATCCGCCAAATTCAGGCCGGGCCAACATCGGAATCCTGGCCATTCTGCTGACTGCTACCCTGCTGTTGTCCAGTCTGCCGGCCTTTTCTGCCACTTTCCGCGAAATAAGAGTCATGGCACCCTTCCAGGATCTCGCCAAGGTTCTTCCCTCTGGTGATCGGGCAATCATAATTCCCGAAGCTGATTATAATTTTCTCAAAGCCATCGAACCAAGAGTGCTTCCAGAGGTCTTTTCACCCGCAGAATACAGTTTTGATGGTGTAAAATACCACGGAACTGTCGAAGAACGGGGAGTCAGATTCAAAGCTGAATTCAAGCTCAACCTCTTCAACCCTGTCTGGAAAAAGATTGGTCTGTTGTCCACAGATGCAATTCCCTCTTCGGCCTCCCTCAACGATGAGCCTCTTGCCATGACTCTCATCGAAAACCGTGGCGAAACCGCCTATGGTTTTATGACAAATGCGTCAGGACCAGCTATGGTAACGGTTGAATTTTTTATTCCCATGTCTTCGAGCGAATATAAACATTCAAGTCGTTTCTACCTGAAGATGATTCCTGTCTGCATATCTACCCTGCAGATTACGGTCAACGAAAAGGATTGTGAAGCCTGGATAGACCCGGGTGTGTTGCGCAGCAGCGAAAAAACCTCTGAAAAAACCATATTTAAGGCCATATTGCCACCAACTGAAGGTGTGAACTTTGAACTATATCGCAATCTGGCTGTTGCTAAGCCCGAAGAAGAAAAGTCTGTCGATGCGTCAGAAACTCTTGAAGAAGAACCGGTAATCATTGAAGAAAAAACAAGAATTACCGTGCGCCAGCAGAATCTTCTCCACTTCAAAGAAGGTTTTGTCAGTGGCATAAATACCTTTGACCTCAAAATCATGGGTGGAAACGGTATTGCCAGCGTCAGCTTTCAGATTCCTGAAAAAATCAGAGTATTGAAGGTCGAAAACAAACTTATTGAAGACTGGAAACTCGATGAAGCCAGCCGTAGACTCGAGGTAGTCTTCAAATCAAAAATTCGCGGCAGCACCGAGCTGACGATCGAATTTGAAGAAGACATTCAGAATCTTAAAGACGAGAATTACCTGATTCCTGAGATTGTTCCACTCGAAGTAGAGCAATCATGGGGAATACTTGGCATTGGCTGCATCCAGGCCCTTGAAATATCAGTCAGCGGTGCCCCGCAGGGTTATACACCAATAGTTGCCGCTGAATTTCTCAAAGACTGGAGCCGTGAGCGCCCCGAAAAAACTCCCTACGCCTTCAAATTTCTCAAACACCCCAACAGTATTGCTCTCTCAATATCGCGCCCTGAAGATATAGAACAGCAGACCGCTGTCATCGACAGGGCAGAAGCGATGACCTTGCTGAACGAAGAAGGCTACCTGCTTACCAGAGTGGTTTATGAGGTCAGAAATAACTCAGAACAATTTCTCAAAGTCAGACTTCCGCAGGTTGGCAGCGCTACAACTGAGCTCTGGAGCACCCAGGCAGCCGGACTCTCTGTAAGAACCGGCTTTGACGCTGAACATGGGGTATACAATATCCCTATAGTCAGATCAGCGGTCGAAAGAGGCGAGTCCAAGCCCTTCCCGGTTGAAATCGTATACGCGATCAAACTTGGAACTCAACTTGCAGCATTCAACCAGACTTATATGGAACTGCCATCTGCACATCTGCCAATCAGTGAACTAAGCTGGATCGTCTATCTGCCGGAAGGCTATGAATTGATGCGAGAAAAAGGCAACGTAGACAGAAGACAGAAACAGGTTGAAACAAGATTTCTCGACAACACTTCGTATTTTTCTTCGTTGAATTCATTCTCAAACATGCAGAAACTGCAAAAAATTCAATCAAAGTCGCAAATTCAATATCAGTCAAGACAAAGCGAAAAGGTATTCGGGCAAACCGGTTTGTTGCCGGTAAAATTCAAAATACCGACAACCAACTGGCCGATTTCGTTCTCGATGCTGCAAATTGAGCCGACGGGAAAAGCTCCTTACATAGAAGGCATGCTGATCAACCCCAGAAAGGGTAGAGGGTTCCTGTTTCAGCTGATAATGATTCTCGTTGGTATCATTGCAGCGACCGGCCTCATAAAGATGTTCAACTCAGACAGAAAGTACACCTGGTTCCTGATCACAACCATTCAAGGCATAATTCTGGCTGTCGCGGTTTATCTCAAACTATATCAGGCAGATCACTTTGTTCAGCTGGGCTTTTCGGCGACCCTGTCACTCTATCTGCTGTTCAGATTCTTCACTTACAAACCTGCAGACGCAAAATAAGGGGCGATTACCTTGAGCACTATCAATGAATTGAGTATGCCTGACAAACCAGCTGCAAATTCGCCAGGGATGGCGTTGCCCCTGGTGATGTTTCTTGTGGCTCTGTATTTCTGGGACTCGATGCTGGTATTACCTATCAAATACCTGACGGTATTTTTTCATGAACTCTCACATGGTCTGGCAGCAGTTCTAACCGGTGGCAGCATCGTGAGAATCGAGGTTAATGCCAATCTTGGCGGTGTCTGCTGGACAGCGGGAGGCATACGCTTTATCGTCATCAGTGCCGGTTATCTTGGCAGTCTGGTCTG
>JAQUZA010000084.1 GCA_028691595.1 Candidatus Rifleibacteriota bacterium | reverse complement strand
CCTACGGCAACAATTTCCGCAGAAACAAGCCAACCGGCAGGCTGCCAAAACCCCAGGCGAAGCTTGTTGCCAACCCATTGCCATGGAACGCCCGCAAACTGGTTCACAAAAATTTCGGTCACCGCGCCGGCTTGTGTCAGGACGGTGCCATTGGCATGGGACTGATAGGCTACAGCGCCCGACAGATCCTTGCTTTTTACTACCCTGGAACCAGGCTTGAGACACTTCACTATGCCGGCCCGGGCCTGGAAATACCAGCCGAACCACTCAACAAGCCAATCATTCTTGCTGCTGCACCAAAACCGGAACCTGTCCTTATTCCGCTTGAAGGGCCGATTAATCCAACTCAGATAAGCGCTCTCATCAAAAGGGGCTCTCCGGCTCCGGCAAGAAAATCGAACATTATGACCGCCCTTAAAGAAATTTCTACTGTTAAAGCCGGTAATACCGGTCACGGCATTAGAAAAGTCTTCTGGACCCCAGCAGCCCCGGGTCTGTCGAAAAATCGGCGCATCTTCTAAGAAAGCCTCAAAATAAGATGATCGTTGAAATCCTCCTCGAAAATTTTTTGTTCATGAAAAAGGCCGAACTTGCCTTTTCGCCCGGTCTTAATGTTATTACTGGCGAAACTGGCGCAGGCAAAAGTGTTCTTCTCGAAGCAGTGAAGCTGCTCCTCGGCAAAAAGGCAAGAACAGGCCTGGTTCTGGCCGGGCAAACCAGTGCAAAAATTCAGGCAGAATTCAAGATCACCGCTCATGACGAATTGGCTGCTTTTCTTGACGAAACCGGTTTTCGCAACGAAGAATCTCCAGAGACCCTTTCAATCTGCCGAACCTTTAAAGAAGAAGGCACCGGCCGAGTACTTGTAAACGGGTTGCTGACAACCGCAGCCTTTTTGAAGCAGCTTGGGCCATACCTCATGGAAATCCATGGCCAGAACGAACATCAGACCCTTCTTCTTCCTGAAATCCAGAAGCAACTGCTTGACCGAACCGGCAACCAGTCGCATAAAAACTTCCTGGCTGAACTTAAGGGTGTTTTTCGTGAACGACAAAAGCTCACAGAAAGACTGCTTGAACTAGAAAACAGGCAGCAGCAGTCGACGACCCGCATCAATGAGCTTCAGACATGTATACAGGAGCTGACCGCCCTGAATCTTTGTGACCCAAATGAAGAAGAAACGTTGAAAGACGACCTGAAGCGTCTGAGCAACTCCGAGCAGATCATAGCATGCCTGCAACAGGCTGTCTCAATGCTCTCCGGAACCGAAGAACAGGCCGGAGCAACAAGACAAAGCTTTAGGGCTGGTGAACAGCTCAAAAAAATTGCCGCCTTCGATTCGAACTTTGAAGAATGTTTTCAGCGCGCCAGCGGTCTTTATTACGAACTCAAGGCTCTCGAAGCTGATCTTGAGTCTATGGCTGAGAACACCGGCCTCGACCCTGAACGCCTGCAGCAGGTACAAGAACGCCTCGCCGTCATCTCAAAAACCTGCCGCAAGTATGGCACTGATTTTTCCGGGCTGTTCGCCCTGAAAGAAAGTATCAGCCGCGAACTCGAAGAACTGCTGACCCCTGACCAGACCCGGGATCGCTTAAAAAAAGAATATGATGTCATAGACAGACAATTTAAAGATATCACTACCCGCATCAGCAAAGAGCGCCATAAACTCGCAGAAATGCTCAACCGCAAGGTTTCGCAGGAAATGGCAACTCTCGGATTCAATGCCGCTATTTTCAAAGCCGATCTTATACCCGTCAACCCCGGCTCCGGGGGGGCAGAGAACGTTGAATTCTGTGTTTCTCTTAACCCGGGCTCTCCGGGCGGCCCTTTGCGAAAAATAGCCTCGGGTGGTGAGTTATCACGTGTCGCTCTGGCAATCAAAAAAGTTCTCGCCAGCTGTGACGCGCTTCCGACACTGGTTTTCGACGAAATAGATGCCGGTATCGGCGGAAAAACGGCAGAAGCAGTAGCTGAAAGCCTGCGCAGTCTTGGCAATGAAAAACAGGTTTTGCTGGTCACGCATTTGCACCAGATTGCCAAAGAGGGCAGCCGGCACTTTACTGTTAACAAAACTGTGAGCAAAGATCAGACTATAGTCGCCATCAAAAGTGTCGAAGAGACCGAGCGGGTTGAAGAAATTGCCCGCATGCTTGGTCAGACTGATACTCAGGGGCTTGAATTTGCCCGTAACCTTCTCGAAAAAAAGACTTCAGCCTGACTCAGGTTAACGAAATGAACTGTAGGCAGCCCCACCGATGCTTGCCTGTTCGCTCGCCGAGTGCACAAAAAAATTTCCTTCGGTATCAATGCCGGTCTGCCAGTCAAAACTGCCCGTAATCGGGTCAAGATATTCCCGGCGCAGAAACCTGTTACCATCTGCGTCTTGCTTTAATTCTTCGAGGCCGACGGGCTGACGGCCATGACAGCGCACAAACTTGGTTATCGCCCGCCTGAATTCACCTAATTTAAAACGAAGATCTGCTTCCCGGGCACGTCTCACTTCTAGATCAGCCCGGGGAATGACTACCGTCAGGCTTGTAGCCATCAATAGTATGGCTACAGTAACCACCAACAACGAAACGCCACGGCGCTCAGAAATCTGCATAACGAATACCATCGAGACTGAGACCCTCAGCACCGGATTTTATGTCGTAAACATCTGAGATATCCGGTTCGGATGGTACGGTCACCCAGGTATCGCTTTTTTCGGTAAAAGGGTCAGGCGGAATGTTGCGGATATAACCTTCTTTAACCAGTGCATCAATGTTTTCGGGCCATTTTTCGTGGTCTTTGAAATAATTGTTCAAAGTGACCCGAAAGGTATGCAGACTATTTTTCAGAGCTGTTTCGCGGGCCCGCAAAATGGTTTTGCCATACATTGGAACCACAGAAGCGTAAAGAACACCAATAATTGCAACCACCACACTCATTTCAATCAGTGTAAAACCGGTTCTGCGAAGAGAGCTCTTCATATTACCCCCTGGTGCCACGATAAAAATCAAGAAAGTCGTCGCCGGCAGTTCGTTCAAGATCGTTTTTAAGATACAGCTTCTGCACAACCTGCGCAAACAGCTGACTGCCCGGCCCGACACTCATAATGTTCGGTTCAAGTTGAGATATCTTGCCCTTTTGCACGATACTCATGGCGGTACTATTCATCACCAGAGTCTCGTGAACCGGCACAATGCGTTTGCCCCCCATATCGCCGATCAAAGCTTGTGAGCAAATGCCTTGCAGGTTTTCAGCAAGCACCTGGCAGACGTATTCCCTGTCTGGTTCGGCAAACGAGAAAATGAATTTCTCAAGAGTGTTGACTATGCCGAGGGTCTGCATGCTGAGAATGACAAAATGGCCGCCAGCAACGTATTCAATAATGTTTTTAAACGGAATCTCGCGCTTCAAATCACCAATTACGAGAACATCGACATCCATGCGCTTGGCAAAATTAATGCCCTGTTCGATCAGATGAATGTCTTTGCGAAACTGGCGCTGTGAAATACGGCAGCGCTTCTGTTCAAAATGAAATTCGATCGGATCTTCGATAATGAGAACATGTCGGGGGTGAAGTTGATTGATTCGCTCAACCATTGCCGCCAGAGAAGTTGAAATACCCGAACGGGCCGGGCCGGCTAG
Organism: Candidatus Rifleibacteriota bacterium; assembly: GCA_028691595.1. Taxonomy (GTDB): domain Bacteria; phylum Muiribacteriota; class Ozemobacteria; order Ozemobacterales; family Ozemobacteraceae; genus Rifleibacterium. Next base: position 6,957 of record JAQUZA010000084.1, on the reverse strand, counting down.
AATGAAAATCCCTTTGCGGGCATCGAGAATCGGGGTCAATGCGTCGGGAAACTTGATCTCTTCAAGAGTTGGAATCTTGTTGTTGATTATTTTTATCAGCGCTACCGGTTTCTGTTGCGAATGAAAAAGCGTCAACCTGAAGTTACAGGGTGGTTTACCAAAAAAATTCGCCTCATAAGAGCTGAGTTTGGTAAATTTTTGCCGGTCTTCTTCACTCAACAAGTCTTTCAGAAGAGCATTCATATCGTCTTCGTGTAAAATTGGCAGATCCATATGGCGCAGGAACTTGTTTTTGCGCATAAGAGGCCTGGCACCAACCTTGATGTGCAGTTCGGTGCCACCGACGGTTTTAACTTTTTCGATCATTTTGAGAATATCCATGTGGCAGACCTCTTAGCTGTTGATGCGCGACTTATCAATCGCGTAGTCAGAACCGACCCTCTGATTGATGATTCTTTTTCTGACCAGATGGGCCAGTTGGGAATCAAATGTTTTCATACCGGCTATTTCGCCCTGCCCCTGCAACGCCCTGAACATGCTCATATTGTTGTTGCGCACCAGGGCTTTCATTTGCGGGGTATTGATCATAATATCAAAAATTGCTATCCGACCCGTTTTGTCGTCACGGGGTATCAGGCGCTGACTGATTATCATTTTGAGTTGCGATGCGATGCGCGCCCGCAAAGATTCGCGTTCTGCCGGTTCACGACAATTAATAAGGCGGTCAAGAATCTGTTGACAGTCGCCCCCTTCTGTTGAACCGATAACCATACAGCCTGATTCGCAAAGGGTAAGTGCTTGATCCATGGCATCAGAGTAATTGATTGAATCTGATACGACAACATCAGGGTCAACGCGATAAGCTTCGCACAGTCCGTTATAAAAATTCGAAATATCAACTGGAATGCTACGCTGAATGAAAGCAGCCTTCTCGTCTCTAAAAACATATTCAACCGGGTTTTCGATGGTAAAAATGCTTTTTTCGAAATGACGGTTGATAAAATTCAGCATTGCTGCAATGGTCGTGGTTTTTCCTTCGCCTGAAGGGCTTCCCACGAGTATCAGGCCAGAGGGCTGCGAAATTACCTTGCGAATTCCTTCGGCAAAGCCAAGCTCATCGAGTTCAAAAAACTTTTCATTAATGAAACGGATGGCGATTGCAAACTTACCCTTGTCGAGAAAAACCGAAAAACGAAGGCGACCAACGGTTGGCACATCTTCAGCATAGGTAACCTGGCGCTGCTTACCCAGAATTTCACGCGCCTTGGGCGAACTGGTTTCAAGAATGATTTTTTTGATCTGGTCTTCGTTGAGCTGAAGAGAATCGAGCTTCTCAATCTGGCCATGCAGGCGATAAAATATTGGCTGGTCAGGAAAAAGATGCAGGTCAGAAGCACCCTTAACCTTAACCATCTGGCAAACCTTCATTAATTCTGACATTTCAGACCTCTGTTAAACATTTTCATTTATATACGCTGAAGCAAATCGATAACATTTTTCAACACCTGGCTGTCGGCAGGCAGTGTCTTTCGAAGGGTTTCCAGAATTCTGCGGGCTTTTTCTGTTTCGCCAATCGAGTAGTAGCAAAGAGCAAGATGATAAGAAGATGACAAATCACGAGGATTGGCCTGCAAACCTAAATTCAGGGCTTCAATAGCTTCAGCATACTTTTTCTGGTTAAAGTATGCAAGCCCGAGAGCACCATAAACCCTGATTACATTCTTTTTGTCATCATTAGAAAGATGCTTTTTGAGCTTCTCGTAGCAGGCTGCCAGCTTAGCCCATTCTTTGCGTCTGAAATAAATCTGACCAAGAAGAATACCTGATTCTACATGCACTATTGCAGCAGACATAGCCTTTTCGAGCATTTCCTGGGCCGAAGACATGTCACCAAGGTTGTAGACAGTGCTGGCAAGATAAAACCGCACCTCATTATCGCCTGGGCTGGCTTTCAAGATCCTTTCAAATATTTCACGGGCACGGCTGTAATCGCGGGCATCAAACAGCCTTATCCCTTCCTGCAACTGATTAACGGCAGCATCTGCATCAGCTGTTTCAACACCATCGAAAGTAGCAACGCCTTCCATGTCGTGCTTAACCTCGCGGGCAAGAGCATCGAGAAGCACCCGGGAAAACTCGTCGGTTTTTTGCAGAAACTCACCGATTACGCCGGCAATTTTTACCCAGACCAGCAGTTCCTGTTCGCGCTTTTTATCGTTCAACCCGGCCGCTATTTCTTCAAAGACGGCCAGTTCACCATTCAGCATCAATGCCTTGTAATACTCTGAATAGACGTTAGAACGCACGGCACCGAGAGACTTTTTAACCTTACCCAGCTCTTCGCGGGCTCCAAGGTGACCCAGAGCCGATATCAGCCATGGCAATTCTTCTTCAGGCTCCTTGCGGATACGCTCGATTATATTGGGAACAGCAGCTGTTAAACGGCGACTGACGATATATCTGAGCAGGTATTCTATTACTGGCGGGCTTTCTTCTTTCTTGAACAGACCAAGAATTGAATCATCAGGGAAATCATCAATCCTGGTGGCACATTCTACTGCTTCCCGGCGCACCCACTGGTTTTCGTCAACCAGTAAAGGCTGAATCTCCCTTGCCCCAACCATATCGCCAAGCTCAAGGGCAGCCTTCAAAGCCATTTTTCTGACTCCGAAGTTCTCATCGGCCAGAAGTTGATGAATGTATTCTTCGCGTCTGGGATTATTTATACGCGCAAGCACATAAGCAGCAGACCTGCGGGTCGGGGCATCACGACTCTGCAGCATTTGCGAGAGTTCTGCGGTAACCGCCTCTGAGTCAGCATTAGCCAGAGCAATACACAAATTGGCTCTGACGCGGTTATTTGCGTGCCCATAAAACTTCTTCAATTTTCGTTTCATCTCAAGAGCTGGAATCTTGAGAAGCGAAACGGCTTCAACAGAATTGGCCTGAATCCTGGGGTCAAACGAATTAAGACCACTCTCAAATGTTTTAAGCAGACGACCCTCGGCAAAAGTCGCAAGTGACGAAATGATAATCGCCTTCAATCTTGAATCTCTGGCAATTTCAAACTGCCCAACCAGAGCCGGTATGGCCTCAGGGTCACGCATGCGCGAGAGAATCTCGAGAACGTTTATGACAATCCATTCATCAGGATCATTCAAAAGACCGCACAGTGACTGAACTACATCACGACCACCCATTTTATGCAGAGCCCGGGCCGAATAATAACGCACCATACGATCTTCATCGTGAAGCAGCTCCATGAGCGGTCTGGTGGCCATCGGGTCACCAATTTCGCCAAGAACACGCACAATTTCTTCTTTGTAGAGGGCATCCGGGTCCTGGAGGCGCTCTATAAGCCTGGCAACCGGAGTGCTGCTTTTAAAAAGGCCGAGCGCCGTCACCGGCTCGATAAAATCAGGAAAATCATTGAAGGCCCGGGTAAGAGTCTGCAGAGATTCATTATCGCCGATTCGCCCAAGGCTGAGAAGAGCTTCAAACTTGAGCTCATCAGAAAAATCTTCGCCGACCATTTCCTCAAGCCGGCTTGTCGATGGCCTTAAAAGCCGACGGGCTGCCTTAACAAATCTGAAGGATTCGATTTCCTGGTGCTGATTCATTCTACAATCTCCTTCATGATCGTCGAAACCAGTTTGCCGTCAACGCGTTCATCTTTCAATATTTCGTTGAGAGAATCTCTCAGGGTTTTGCAACCATCTTTTCTTGCAAGCATCAATGCTGATTTGAGCTGGTTGGTCTTCTTTTCGCGAATCAGGTTGCGCATGGCCGAATTCATAATCATCAGCTCGTAAGCCATTACCCTTTCTTTCTTGTGCAGGCTGGGCAGAAGAATCTGCGAAATAATCCCGATCAACGACATCGAAACCTGGGTACGAATTTCTTCGTGACGATGGCCCGGAAACATATTAATAATGCGGTCGATAGTCTGAACCGCCCCTACTGTATGCAGTGTAGACAAAACCAGATGCCCGGTCTCGGCGGCTGTACGGACCATTTCGATAGTATCGACATCACGCATTTTGCCGACCAGAATTACATCAGGGTCTTCGCGCAGGGCATTCATCAGGGCGCTGTGGTAGTCGTTCGCAGTGACCCCGATTTCGCGTTGGGTAAAAATCGATTTGCGCTCACGATAGACAAATTCGATGGGGTCTTCGATAGTAATTACATGGCGGGCGGAAATGCGATTGATCTCGTTGACGATGGCGGCGAGCGTGTGAGTTTTTCCGGAGTTGGCCGGCCCGGTCACCAGAAAAAGCCCACGTGGCCGCGCGGCTATTTCTTTGAGAAGTGAAGGCAAACCCAGACCATCGATAGATGGCGTAGAAAGCGGAATGAAGCGAAAAGCCCCGGAAAGACAACCGCGCTGACTGAAAATGCAGGCACGCACACGCCAGCGGTTCTTGTAGCGGGCCATAAAGTTTGCCTCATGCTGCGAACGCAGTTCACTTTGGGCTTTTACATCCATGAGCGGCAAAAAAAGGTTGGGCATTTCCTGGTATGCCAGAGGTTCTTCCGGTAGCGGGATCAGACGACCACCTACCCTTATAAGGGGCGGAGAACCAGCCTTCAAATGCAGATCGGAGGCCTGGCGTTCGATGGCAATTTCAAAAAAACGGTGAATTCTCAGCATCTGGCTTCTCCGTCAGACTGGGGGTTCATTGAGAATCTTGCGCAATGCAGCCTGGTTTGGCGCAACCGCGTAAGCATCTTCTTTTCTGACAACCCGGTCTTTTACCAGTTGTGCCAGAGACATTTCCATGGTGGTCATGCCAAATTCGGTGCCGGTCTCAAGATAGGATGGCAGCATATGAATCTTGCCGTCAGCAATCAAAGAGCGGATGGCCGAGGTGTTCAGCAGTAGTTCAAAGGCCGCAATGCGCCCGCCACCGATTTTTGGCAGCAACGTCTGCGACACAACCCCGCGCAAAACCATCGACAGTTGCAGAAGTATCTGATGATGCCGCGCTTCAGGAAAAACGTTAACAATACGTTCGGCGGTGCTTACCGCTGAACTGGTATGCAGGGTCGCAATGACGAGTTTGCCTGTTTCGGCAGCGTTAAGGGTCAAAGATATGGTTTCGGGTTCACGCATTTCGCCCACAACTATTATATCAGGGTCCTGGCGCAGCACCGTCAGCAGCCCGTCATAAAAACTCAGGCAATCGATGCCAACCTGACGCTGGTTAAAAAAGCTGTTGCCGTCTTCAAACTGGTATTCTATTGGGTCTTCAAGAGTAACCACGTGCCTTCTCGCCATGCGGTTAACGTAGCTGAGATAGCTGGCCATGGTCGATGTCTTGCCCGCACCAGTTGGCCCGGTTATTAAAATCAGACCGTTTGGCTGCTCGATCAAACGACGGGCCGCCACCGGCAGACCAATTTCATCAAAATCCATGACGCGGTAGGGTATCACCCTGAAAACAGCTCCGGCACCATTCAGATCTTGATACAGATTAACCCTGAATCTGCAGACTCCCTCGAGAGTATAGGCAAAATCTATCTCGCGATTCTTTTTGAACTGATCCTGCTGGTCGGGTGTCAGAAGCACTTCGATGGTTCGGTCAAAATCATGCCTGTTGAATTTATAACCATCGAGATGGCGAATATGACCATCTACTCTCAGAGCGGCGCACTTGCCGATTTTAAGGTGCAGGTCTGAGGCGTTCTCGTCAAAAGTCAGTTTTAATAATCTGAACAAGCTTTTTTCATCTGCCATGTGCATCATTATACCCGCAAAATCCCATGTCATTCAACAAAACAAATCAGGATGGCAAAAAATATTAAACATTTCCTGCTGTTTCGAGTATTCTAAATTGTTCTCTTTTCTGCTAGAATGCTGTAAAAGCCATAAATTTCCGGGGTAACCGATGACCGCCAATAAAACTGTTCTGATCAGCATTAAACCATTGATAGCCAGACTAATTCACAATTTTCTGGCAGGTGAGTATGACCAGCGACGCGAAGCCGCTATTGCCCTGTCAAAATTCAAAGGGGAACGGGCCACCGATTTTCTGCTCGAAACCTACGAAAGCGACAATATCCAGGATTTTATGGCCCTGGCCCTTGGCAACATAGACAACCACAAAGCCATTGGGCTTTTGATCAATGCCCTGAACGATTCACAGCAGGAAGTTCGCTTCAATGCCGCCCGAGCCCTCGGTATGCTCGAGAACCCGGAAGCTTTCGATATTTTAATGGAAGCTCTCAACACCTATTCTGAAACCAGTGTTGGAGCCAGCAGCCCGGCTCTTGAAGAGCACGCCGCCCAGATTTTTTTCGAAGAAGATGCGATTATCAGTGCCATAATCGCCGTCGGAAAAATCAAGAACTGGCGCGCCATATCGCTGCTGAAAAAACTTCTGGCCCAGGAAAAAAGTGCCCGCATACGCGCTTCTATTATCATGTCGCTAGGTATGATGGCTTCAGACAAACTGATGCCGGTCTTTCAATCAGCCCTGCGCGATGAAGACCCCAGGGTGCGCGCCAATGCCATTGAAGCCATCGAAAGCATCAAGTCCGGCTCGATCGTGGGTATTCTTCAGCCTTACCTTGAAGACCCGAGCAATCGCGTCCGCGCCAATGTCGCCAAAGCTATCTGGAAATACGGCGATTTCGACGTTTCAGACACCTTGCGCCAGATGCTCGAGCATTCAGATAAATGGTATAGGGCTTCAGCCGCTTACGCCATCGGCGAAATCAAGGATTCAAGATTTATCAGAGAGCTCGGGCGTTCACTTAAAGATGAAGACCCGGATGTCAGAAGAAATGCAACCAATGCCCTGCGTAAGATTGAATTCAAAGATGCGCTGCCACATCTGAAGCCCATGCTGGACGACCCGAATTTTGATGTCAGAGTCGAAGCAGCACTGGCAATTTCACGCTGCGCCCCAGATGAAGCCCTGCCCCTTCTCAAGGCGAAGCTCCAGCACGAAG
>JAQUZA010000083.1 GCA_028691595.1 Candidatus Rifleibacteriota bacterium | reverse complement strand
CTTCTTTGATCAGCAGTGGCATTTATACTTTTCCCGATTCTGACCGTTAAAGGCGGTCATTATTCTTTAATACGCACTTGTTAATGCTCTGATATTCAGTTTTAAAAAATGGCCCGCTGTTGTTCAAAATTTTTTCTTAAGTTGTTCAAATTCGACAAAACACTGGTGCACCAATGCTTTTTATACATATTTCCCGTGTCCATCGGTGTTCATCCGTGGCAGTCTTTGTCTTTCGGCTGTTTCCCTGGAGTTAACCCTATTCTGCCTGTGTTCATCCGTGTTTATACTTACCCGAGGTCGTATGCCTTAATCTTATACTGCAGAGTCCCACGCTTGATACCCAATATCTGTGCGGCTTTCGACTGGTTTCCTTCCACATCGCGCAGGGTGCGACTGATCATTTCTTTTTCGATCTGGGCAACCATATCGTCGAGGGTGCGGCCCTGCTGTATCTGTTCAGCGATCCAGTCAAACATGCAGGTGGTGGGTTCGGGCGCAAAACCGAGGCGTATTTCTTCGGGGAGGTTTTCGATATCGATCACATTGCTTCTGATAAAAACCGCAGCGCCTTCGATAATGTTCTGCAACTGTCTGACATTACCGGGCCATTTGAAATTTTTGAGCGCGGTCATGGCTTTCGGTGTCACACCTTTAATTTCTCGACCAGCCTTGGAGGCGGCGATCTTAACAAAGTGCTCTACCAGCATTTGAATGTCTTCCTGGCGCTCACGCAGTGGGGCAAGCTGAATGTTGACGACATTGATGCGATAAAAGAGGTCTTCGCGAAATTCCCTTTTATCGATCAGTTCCTTGAGATCTTTGTGAGTGGCGGCAATTATGCGAACATCTACTTTCAGGGGCCTTGAGCCTCCCAGGCGCTCAACTTCACGTTCCTGAATCACACGCAGTACTTTTGCCTGAGTGTTCAGGGCCATGTCGCCTATTTCATCGAGAAAAATGGTGCCGCCGTTGGCTATCTCGAATTTGCCGCGTTTTCTGGCTGCGGCTCCGGTAAAGGCACCTTTTTCGTAGCCAAAAAGTTCGCTTTCGATAAGGTTTTCGGGCAGCGCGGCGCAGTTCAATGTCACGAACGGGCCGGTGGCCCTGTTACTCTGGCGCTGTATCGCCTGGGCGACCAGTTCTTTACCGGTTCCTGATTCACCCTGAATCAATACGGTAATATCGCTTTTGGCGACCTGTTCGATCTTTTCCTTAACCATGCGGATTGCTGCCGAATCACCGATAAAACGGTCAGATTCGGGCTCAACGAGAAAACGCTCTTCGAGGCTTTTCTTTTCGTAGGCGAGAGTGAATCTTTCGCACGCTTTGGCAACGATGATGCGCATTTCTTCGATATCGAAAGGTTTGGAAAAATAATCATAGGCACCCTGTTTCATGGCTTCAATTGCCAGCTTTTCTGAGCCATAGGCGGTCATCAGAATGAACACCACTTCAGGATCGATCTGTTTGATCTGGGCAAGAAATTCCATGCCCGTCATTCCGGGCATATTATAGTCAGAAATAATAACCTGAAAAGCGCCTGGTTCGATGAATCTGAGAGCCTCTTGAGGGTTTTCGGCAGTTCTGACACTGTAACCTTCTTTGGTCAGAGCCGCTTTAAGACTGAACAGGATAGATTTTTCGTCATCGACAACCAGCACATTTTGAGTTTTGAAAAGCATCTGATCTCATCCTTCCTGTTTTTCCGGCAGATAAATTCTAAAATTGGTGCCCTTACCGGGTTCGCTGCTAACCTCAATTTTCCCACCGTGCAGATCCACTATTTTTTTTACGATTGCCAGACCAAGGCCTGTTCCGCGCTGTCTGGTGGTAAAAAAGGGTTCGAATACCCTGGCAACTGTTTCCCGGGGCATTCCGGCTCCGTTATCTTGAACTTCAAAAGTTACCCAGGGGCTGTCCGGCTCTTTGAAGGCACGGATCATGATCTGACCACCATCGCCCATTGCCTGAACGGCATTGAAGATCAGGTTCAAGAATACCTGTTTGAGCTTTTCAGAGTCAACGAATACTTTAAGGCCCTCTGGATATTCGGTCTTCAGGCTGATTTTATGGCGTTCAGACTCATGATGAACCAGAGAGATAACCGGTTTGATGATTTCTGAAAATTCGAGTTCACGAAAGCTCGAGCCTTCGGGTTTGGCGTATTTGAGAAGCTGCTCTACAACAGAATTTAACCGGTTGACTTCACTGACGATGACATCTATATACTCTCGTCTTGAATCGCCTTGCTGGGTTTCTTCCTGCAGGAGCTGGCCGAGAGTTTTGATTGAAGCCAGAGGATTCTTTATTTCATGAGCGACACTGGCCGCCAGCTGACCTATTGAACTGAGTTTGTCGGCATGATACAACTGCTGCTCGATGATTTTGCGTTGAGTGATATTATTCAAGGTCAAAATAAGGCCATAAGGGTTACGTTCGTTATCGAGCAGCGGCGAAAAACTTCCCTGTAGAACTTTTTTGCCGGCATTGCTGCCGCTGTCGATTTCCATTTCAAACTGGCGGTCGGCTGAATCGCTGGCATGTCGCCAGCCGCTAATTATCTGGTGCCGTGACGATTTGGGGATTTTTGCCAGAAAACTTTTAAGCGACAGGCCTTCAAGGGTCGGAAAAATTTCGCTGAATTCATGTAGTGCCGCCTGATTTGCAGTCTCTATGTGCCCGGAAAGGTTCCAGGTGATGACACTAGTTTTAAGACTGCCGAGAATATTCTGAATGTAGTTTGCCAGCTTTTCTATGTGTTCGACGTAGTGCTGAACATGGTCGCGGTTAACCTTTAGGCTTGCAGCCATGCGATTGAACGACCTTGCCAGATTGCCAAGTTCGTCTCCGTGCATCGAGGTGATCTGAAAGCCAAGGTTTCCTTCGGCAATAATGTTGGCACCGTCGCGTAATTGTCGGATTCTCGACAGCAGAACCTTTTCGGAAAAGACAATTGAGATAAAAAGTGCAATTACCAGCACCCAGCCCGTAACGTTAAGATTCCGCATCCGGGCATCTTCAATGAGCGACAACATTTTTTCCTGTGAAATTGTAAGATACACCGTAACCTGGTCACCCTCGACGGTTTTGGCAATATTTACCCGGCCTACAGACCAGGTACTGTTGCCAAATTTGATGTTGAATACATCTTCCTTGCGCAGATTGTTGCGCAGATGCTCTTTAGCGAGCTCGTGGCGATACGAATCAGCGAGTGAAGAGGCAACCAGCGATTCTTTAACCGCAACGGCCGTTTCTGCCTGAAGGTTTCTGGCTGTTCTTTTCATGCGGTTATCATCGAGCCGGCGCCGCAGTGACAGTCTACCAATAAAGTCGCCAAGCTTATGAACCGGAACTTCAGCATTCAGGAAAAGTCCTTCACTGGTGTTCTGAACTTCGATTTTTGAGAGATTCAGATTCGAATCACTTAAATCGAGGGCGGGGCCTTTCTGGTTATCTTTTGTTGTGCTTGAGATCAAGGTACCGTTACTCAAAGTTATCTTAAGATCAGAAAACCCTGTTTTGGCGATCAGGCGCTCGATTTCTCTCTGTAAAAGATTATTGAGGCCATAACTTGAGTAATTCATGATTTTTTCAGATTCGGCATACAACATGGCGTTGTTCAACAACATGTTTTTTTCTGATTCCCAGTATGATTTGATTGATTCGCGCAGCAGATCAAGCCGTTGCCGGAAAATTTCGCGGGTTTTCTCATGAATCAACGCGGTGGAACTTTCGTTGATTACCAGCGCCAGGCTCGAAATCAGGATAAAAAGAAGAGCGATCACCTTGAAACGCAGCGAAACGTAAATATTTTTCACAGGTCACCCACAATCAGCGAATCATAAAATTGCGCAAAGTTTTTTTCAAGCCAGACTGTTTCTGAGGCATAATTCAAACGAATCATTGAAGACAGGCTGGCATCTGAAACAGTATTCATGTTCAGATTGTTAACGGTAGATGCGCGGCTGGTCTTCCAGAGGCGCAGAGATAGCACTGGCAGCCTTGCCAGACCGTCTAGACATGGAAAAGGGATCAAAAAGCCGGATTTGTGCCCGGGCCATACCTCTGGGCTGCCTGAAAAAACCGATTCTGGCACCCAGTGTGAGACAAACATTGCGTCACCGGCTTCGAAGACTTCCATGGCCAGTGAAAGATCAGCTTCAACCGAAAGTGGATTGAGCACTTCGGTTTCAATGGCCCTGGAAAGAATGGCGGCTGCGTGCAGTTGTTTCCAGAAGGGTTGCATGATCAGGTTTCGACTATATTTGTGTCGTTTCTTTTCGCCGAGAAGCAGACAGAAGTTTCGGGCGGAATTTCGTGAAAGAAGCCCTTCGAACCAGGGAAACCTGTCAGGAAATCTCTTTTTCAATTCGTTTAATATTGTGCCAAAGTCTTGCAAAGTAATAATTTTTTTGGTGAAAAGATGCGAAACTTCGTTTCTAACCGCCATGGCCCAGATCAATTTTATGCTTATGCCGGTTGACTCAATTTCGGGCGGCAGACTGGACCTGGCAATTCCGTCTTCTACCAGAAGATAATCGTTTAATTCACCTGCTGCGGAGGCATTAGCTGATTCAACGGGTCTGACAATCAGCGAAAACTGCCGCCCGGTTTTTTGTTTCAGTTCAATACTGATCATTTCTAGAAGAGCCGGAGCAAAATCGAGGCGGGAAAACAGGCTGACGTTTTCTGCGCCTCTGAGTGGCTGAGGCAGGCTGGCAGTCACAAAGAAGACCGCCAGCATCAGCCACAGTGAATAATTAATGCTGGTAGTGATGCACACCCGGTTCTTTTTGGCAGTTGCTGAAAAAATCATGTTGCCAGCATAACACAGGGCCTTTGCAGTGTTAAACCGAATTTGCAAAATCCGAAGCGAACTTCCCTATTTATTTGCGAAAAGTTTTTGCCGATAGGCAAGGTATTATGTATAAACTTTATTATCGTTTTTTTGTTCTGGGTGTTCTTTTGAGTGTTGTCTGGTCATCGTCAGTAAACGCCGGCACAGTTCTTACCCGAGATACGGTGGCAGTTGACGGGTTCTGTCAGGCAGAAAAATCGGATGTCATGAAATACACCGATCCAGAAGATATCATTCTCAACGACAGCCTGGCACAGATTGACGGCAATTTCAGTCGTTCACGTCTCGTGAAGCTTCTTGGTGGCAGTCGTCGGGTTGTATTGACCTTTGATGATGGCCCACACCCCAGAACCACCCCCCAGATACTTGAAATTCTCAAGCGGCGCAATCTGAGGGCCATTTTTTTCGTATTGGGAATTCAGGCTCAGAAATATCCTGAGATAGTAAAACAGATTCATGAAGATGGTCATTTGATCGGTAACCATTCTTATAGCCATAAGAATCTGGCGCAGCTGAGTGAAGAAAAGCTGCGGGAAGAGATTTGCCGAACGAGCCGGTTGATAGAGAATATTACCGGTAAACGGCCTGAATTTCTCAGACCTCCCTATGGCGCGATGAACAGGAATGTTTTGCGGGTGGCGAATGGTGAAGGCATGAACATTGTCCTCTGGACAATAGACCCGAAAGACTGGCACAGCAAAAACGAGGTTGTAGTCCTGCGACAGATCGACCGTCAGCTTGGTATCGAGCGCAGTGATCTGCGAGGTGGTGCAATTCTTCTCCACGACATTTATCCGTCGACGGTGCGGGCACTCGAGCCCATGCTTGACAGACTTGCGACCTATGAGTATCGCATAACCTCTATCGATCGTCTTGATAACAATGCGGCCGGTTTCTGGGCAGCAAAAGAACCGAATCTTTTTCAGCGCACCCTGGTCAGGCAGAGGTTCAACCCTGATAACAGCGGCAACCATATTTTAATAAGCATTCTTAAAGAGAAAAAGAAAGCCGAGCTCTCGCCCATGGCTCTGTTAAAGGCTCAAAAGAGCGGGCGCATGCTGCTTTATCTCGCCCATAATACCTGAAATTACTTGTCAAAGCTGACCGGCTTTGGTTCAGTGTTGTTGGCGGGTCGGTTGTGATTATTCTGATCGAGCTTTGACTGGAGTGAAATGACTTTTGGGCCCCTGGCCAGTTCATGAATTTCGTATACGGTGATGGGCTCATTCAGGCCTCGAATTCTCTGATTTTCTCGCTTGACGAATTTGAGACCCCTGGGAAGATGGTTGAATGTTTCTTCGTCAACCAGGATTCTACTGCCAATTTCTTTGTTTAAAGCTTCAAGACGCGAAGCCAGATTGACGGTGGTTCCCATTACGGTAAATTCCTGGCGGCGGGTTGAACCGATGTTGCCTGCCAGAACCGGGCCGGTGGCAATACCGATGCGGATGTTAAAGTTCTCTATGCCACGGGCGGCCCATTCATTTCTGAGCTTATCAAGCTCTTCAAGCATGGCGCAGGCTGCTTCAACCGCGTTGCGCGCCGGGTAAGGTAATTCGCTCAAAACGCCAAACCTTGCCATGATGGCATCGCCGATGAATTTGTCTATTTCGCCCTGATGGTTCAATACCACTTCTGTCATGCGTGAAAGATACTCATTCATGAGGTTAACAACCTCTTTTGGCGAAAATCTGGCGCTGAAGGCAGTGAACCCTGCGATATCAGAAAATAGAATAGCCGCAGTTTTGTTGACCCCTCCCAGGTCGATTTTTTCCGGATTTTTCATGAGGTTTTCAACAAGTTCAGCGGAAGTGTAGCGCGAAAAAATCTCATGCATGCGGCGTTTTTCGGCAATTTCCTGTTCGCTGACCTTTTTGGCAGAGGTCAATTCTTCGCGTGTCTGAACAAAAACGTCGGCGTTCGAAAGAGCACCGCCGATAAATGTGGGCAGTGCCGTCATAAAGCGGGTTTCGCTCTCATCTATTTCGGTATGGCCATCGGCAAAAGATTCAATGTGAATGACTCCGTAAGCTTTGTCGCGGCTGAAAAGTGGAATCGCCACCAGGGTGTTGGAAACCGGTTTGCGGTCGAGAAGTTTGCGAACTTCAATGTCAGTGAGCCCACTGGCCCTGAAAACAGCCTGTTTGCGCTTGAGAGAATAGGTAAGAATGTGAGCAGCTTCAAGCGGAATAAACAGCACTTTTTGGATTTCGTTTGAATAGCCCAGCCAGCGAAATGGGTAGAGTTCCTTTTTAATAGGGTCAACAAGAAAAACAATGTAGCGGTTTGCTCCGATATCGTTTTCTACGAGATCGCTGATTGCTTTAAACAGATGTTCGGGATCGAGAGTATCGAGCAGGTTTTTGACTTTCATCATTACCATGGAAAACCGCTGTCTGACCTGGTCGAGCTTTTTGTCGAGAAGTGCCTGCTTTGCCTGATACTCTTCACGGACTTTTCGGGCGTATGAATCTTCAACTGACTTTTTTACCGCCTGTTGAAGTTTAACTTCTTCACCAATTGACTTTTTGACCAGTGTGAGCAGTATTCCGGTCAGCAGAATCAGCATTAATGCCAGCAGTCCTGCAATGGCCCAGGCCAGTGGTGCAGGGGCGACTACCAGAGTCAGGGGTTCCTGGGCGCAGAGTGGCGCGGCAGCAAAAGCCAGAACTATAGTAGCGTGCATGGCATAAGCAGGCGTAAGGTTTCTCATGATTAATACGCTGGTGCCGAATCAGAATGGGGGGGCACGTTAATGCGAAACTTATGATTGTGCGGAATTCTGAGGTCTGAAGCAATATAGCCGGCAGGTGGTTTGAGGGTCAGTGACAGTTCAAACATTGTGCCGATTGCGTTGGCATCGACTCCGGCTGTAATTTCGTCTTCGTTTGAAGAATTTTTGATAACAGAAGATACTGTGAAAGCTATGTCATCGACATCATCAACGGCTGCCATGACCTTGGCCGATGATGAACTGCGCAGCTCCAGGCGCTTTTTATTCCTGACCAGAAAATAGTTAACATGCTGGCTGGTGTGAGCGAATGGTGGCGAATAATCAAATTTGGCCCTTGAAACATTCCAGGCGAGGATATTGCCATCAGGTGCCGCAGAAGGGATGGGGTGAAATTTAAACGGCCTGGGGTCGTCTGGAATTACCGGGTTTTCGTTGCCGGCCTGACTGGCCAGATCGAGATAATTTGTCGCTTCTTCAAGGTGTTTGCGCATTAAAGCCCAGAAAAGCTCGGCCTGTGCAGTGCGCTCCTGTTTCCAGACAGTGATTTTGAAGGTTTCAGTGCTGCGACGGTATAAAAACATCAGGGTTACCACAAAGGTCGAAAGAATCAGAATAGAAACAAGCACTTCAACTATTGTGAAGCCTTGATGACCGCTATTTCGAAATTCTGACTTCAATCAGTTCCTCCAGAACTTTACGTGTACCGTTTGCTGAGCCCCAGGCTCTGATTTTAAGGTAATCCCTGGTATAGCCAGACCCTGATTTTGATACAAGGCTAAACTCTTCTACTCCGAATGAGTGACTTATACCCGTACTATTGTCAAGTTCTGTTTTAATTTTTTCGGCCGGCGAATTTTGGGTGTCAGACTGAAAATCTGCCATCCAGGAGGTTTTAAGGGCTGATAACGCCGCTGCATCGCCGGCTCCCTTTCTGACGGCCATTTCAAATTTATGAATTTTGTAATATTCAGAAGGCAGAACCCGGTATTTATAAATTGCAAGCTGTACCGCGGCAGTTGCAGCCATCAATGATCTTGAGACATCATACTGGTCAGTTTGAGAACCACGCTGTGAACGGGTATTGAAGACAAGAACCGTTATCAGCCCAAGCATGGCGATGCAGAATGCCATCACCACAACCAGAGCTACCCCTTTTCGTCGACCGATAAAATTTATGGTTGTCATCATTGAGCCATGTCTGCTCTGAAGGTAGCCAGTTCAAAGGGCCTGGCTCCGCCGTAGTCGACCGAAACTTTAATGCAGATCAGGTCGTCACGACAAGAATAGGTGGCAATTGCCGCCGGCATTGGGGGGCCTGGCGGCGGTGGCGGGGCATCGGCAGGCAGCCATGAGAATTCGAGGGCATCAGTGTGAGGTGTAAAAATGTCCTGGGCAATGAACACTTTTTTTACTGCGGCACTGATTTTATAACTGGCTCTGCCGATTTCCACGGCTGTGCTCGTGGCCATGCCGTTTTCGAAGTTGAGGTTACCTGCAAAGTTGCCCGAGGGGGTTTGAATATTCAACGGCAGACCTGTCAGGTTACCTTTGACAAGTTCTGTGTAGTTGGTTGTCAGTAAAACGTTGACCACTGCCTCACCAAGTTTTAATGCTATTTCCTGCTCCATCTGACGGGTCGCGACACCATAATACCCTGAAAAAGCCCCGATGGCTGGTAAAACTGCGAGGGTCATGATGAAAAGAGCCATGAGAATTTCGACGAGAGAAAGGCCCGATCTAAATAGCCCCGGGCCTGCCTTGCCAAATACCCTCTGATTGAGAATACTAGTTGTTTTTTTCATGACTGCGTTCAAGAACACGAATCTCGGGGTTGTCGTCAGAGACTTCGACAAACAGCTTGATCTTACGGGTATTGCCGGCATAATCAGTGGCACTGGCCTCAATATAGGGAATCTTTTTGCCATGCAGCTTGTCGGGGGTCAGATCACCTGGTGGTAATTTGGCAGGTTCTCTGAAAACAACAACCAATGGGTCTGTTACCGTCTTTTGTTTGTCGAATGGCATGCGGTGAGAGGCTGTCGGATATTGATTGGTTATCTCGACTTTAACTTCTCCGGCAACAACGCCGGTTGGAATAGCGACGATTTTGTCGAGCACTTTTCCGGCTTCAACCGTTGCCCACTTGACGTTGTCGTCTGCCCAGACGCTGACCTTGTATTCTACGTCTTCCTGGAGAGGGTTTGTGAGAATAGCGCATACTTCGCCACCAAAGCCATTGCGCTCGCCAAAAGTCGAAATATCGGTGTCAGGGGTTCCATCGAGCTTGCTGTCAGATTTTATAAAATCTTCAAGTCTGAAATGGTTGCGGATAAACTCATTGTCGGTTTTAAATAAATCGAGTCGGCTTTTATCGGCGGCAGGCATGCCAGGATCATCAAATGAAAGGGTTTTTGGCGGTTTTACGTCAATAACTTTAAAATACAGGGGAATATTCAACAGCGGGTCGGCAATTTTTTTTGAATCATACTTGATATCTGGTGTGGTACCGACAAACTTGCTGTAGGCTTTGGCGTTTCCTTCAGGGTCTGGCGTGCCGCTCTCGAATTCAGTTGAATTTAAGATCGGCAGACTGCCGGGGGGCATAACCGGCGGAAAAAAAATCTTTTTGTTGTCTTTTAGCGATTCAAGGCAGATTACCAGGTTGGGCAGGTCGTTATCTCTGATATGCACCACACCTTCGCCGCGCCTTTCGCCGCCGTCAATTTTTGCCGGGTCGACATCTTCGAGTTCGCCGGTAATGGTGGCAATTATTGGCCAGCCCAATGCTTCGTCAGGCTCATCGCTGAGATTCTCGATAGGGGGGTTGCTCAGGCCGTAGCAAATGTCGGGGCGATCTTCGACCAGTCGAGGTTCGCCAGGGTTGACGTTGCCTGATTCATCCCAGGCAAAGACAGAATAGCGCATTACCCCGTGACAGGAGTTTGGCAGAATTACGTAATCAGTGTCATCGCCTGATTTAAGTTTTCGAGGCGGTTCGACTTTC